>JAJNBR010000116.1 GCA_021156265.1 Flavipsychrobacter sp. | reverse complement strand
ATCACTTCATCGATAAAGCCGCGTGCAGCAGCGCCGTATGGGTTAGCGAACTTCTCCATGTACTCCATTTCTTTTTCCTTCCACTTGGCTTCGTGGTCTGTCGCAGCCTTGATCTCGTTTTTAAAGATGATCTCCGCCGCACCCTTCGCACCCATCACCGCGATCTCCGCGGTAGGCCAGGCATAGTTCAGGTCTGCGCCAATGTGTTTTGAGTTCATCACATCATACGCACCGCCATAAGCTTTGCGGGTAATGACCGTGATCTTTGGTACAGTTGCTTCGCTGAGTGCGTACAACAGCTTTGCGCCGTTGGTGATGATGCCATGCCATTCCTGGTCGGTACCCGGCAGAAAGCCCGGCACATCTACCAATACCAGCAGCGGTATATTGAACGCATCGCAGAAGCGCACGAACCTTGCGCCTTTCTTGCTCGAGTTGATATCGAGTACACCGGCAAGACTGGCAGGCTGGTTAGCCACGATACCTATACTTCGGCCGGCTATGCGAGCAAAGCCAACCACAATATTTTCGGCGTATTCTTTATGCACTTCCAGGAAGGATTCCGCATCCACCACTTCTTCTATCACTTCTTTGATATCGTACGGCTGGTTGGGATTTTCAGGGATTATGCTATCCAGCTTAGCCCTTGTTTCATCGGCCAGTTCGTACGGATATACGGGTGCATCTTCTTCGCAGTTCTGCGGCATATAGCTCAGCAGTTGCTTTATACGCTCGATGCATTCCACTTCGTTGGCCGTCGCAAAATGCGTTACACCTGACTTAGATGCGTGCGTATGCGCACCACCCAGTTCTTCGCTGGTCACGGTCTCGTGCGTTACCGTCTTCACCACGTTTGGCCCCGTAACGAACATGTAAGAGGTATTCTCCACCATCATGATGAAATCGGTAATGGCTGGTGAATACACTGCGCCACCTGCGCACGGGCCCATGATAGCAGATATCTGCGGCACCACCCCCGATGCTTTTACATTGCGGTAAAATATATCGGCATAACCGCCCAATGATACCACACCTTCCTGTATACGTGCGCCGCCACTGTCATTCAGCCCTACTACCGGCGCGCCGTTCTGCATCGCCAGGTCCATGATCTTACATATCTTCTCAGCATGTGTTTCAGACAAGCTACCACCAAACACGGTAAAATCCTGCGAGAACACATACACTAAACGGCCGTTGATAGTGCCGTAACCTGTCACCACACCATCGCCCATGTACACTTCCTTCTCCATGCCAAAGTCTCGGCTGCGGTGTGTAACCAGCATGCCTATCTCTTCAAACGAACCTTCGTCCAGCAGCAGTTGTAAACGCTCACGTGCAGTGAGTTTGCCTTTTTTATGTTGCGCCTCAATACGTTTGACGCCGCCACCCAGCTGAGCCTGGTCGGCTTTCTGTTTTAATAAGGCTGTTTTATCCATCATTAATTTTTGAAAATCAGCAACAAACCTAAAGCAAATGACGGATAAGTATAGTTTTTTTATGACAGTTTTAAATAATTGATATATTGACGACAGGCGCAGAATAATAACTTTACTCTACAATAAAACGTGCATGAAAAAACTCATTGGCCTGGTGGCCCTTATTATGGTAGCAGCTGCATTGCAGGCGCAGGTAATACCAGTCTACAAGGTAGACAACCTGGTGAACCGCTACGCCAATAGCGACACCTTATATATAGTGAACTTTTTTGCCACCTGGTGCGGCCCCTGCATCAAAGAGCTGCCCGAATTCGACCACATGGCAGATGCCTACCAGAACAGGCCTGTAAAGGTTTTGCTGGTAAGCGTGGACTTTCCGAAGGACTACAAAAAGCTGGCGTCGTTCGTAAAAAAGCGCAAGCTCCAGCACGAAGTAGTATGGCTGAACGAGAGCGATGCCAACTACTTCATTCCCAGGATCGATAACCGCTGGCAAGGTTCTATTCCTGCCACACTGATAGTGAACAACAAAACAGAATACAAGAATTTCTTTGAGGGCATGATATCTGCTAAGCAATTGCAGGTGCTGATAGATAAACAACTCTCCCTGAACAATTAATGCGCTTACAGCTTCCATACCAGCAATTCCACAAACTTGTAGAACAGGAAACTCTTGAACCTACTTTCAGCTGGGGAATGCGGCTGGCCATCGCCACCACAATTCCGCTGATATTTGGCTTGTCCACCGGCCACATTGTAGAGGCCAGTTGGGTGTCGCTCACAGCAGAGTGTATCTGCTGGGTAGAGTTGCGCGGATCGTTCGGGCAGGGCGCAAGAGTGTTGTTTGGCGGCGCCATACTCGCCATACTATTTGCGGTATTGGGCAGCATCACCGGCAACAATGTGTGGATAGGAACAGTTGCCATGGTATTGGTAGGGTTTATTGCCGGCTTGTTCCGCAACCTCGGCGAACGCGGTCAGGGGTTAGCGGTGAGCGTATTCCTGATGTTCATACTGACCAACGCTTTTCCCACGCGAACGACCGATGAGCTATTTGCCCGATTAAATCTCGTAGCCATAGGTGGCGGCTGGAATGCGCTGGTGGGTTTGTTCATCCTCATGTTCATGCCCGCACGCGAGCCCTACCGCCGTACCATTGCTTTGATATGGAAAGCCAATGCCTCGCTGATAGATGCAGTGGCCAAAGGATGGGATGGCAGATCTCAGCGCAGCAGCATCAGGAACATTTACCTTAGAGAACAGGAAGTACGCTCAGCTATCGACCAGTCGTTGCATTTCTACAGCAAGACGGCCAGCCAGTCCAGCGAAGAGGACAGGGACTATCCCTTAGCACAGCTGCGCAAAGCCACGGCGCTGGTGGCCACGCATATCATCGCTATCAGCGATGAGCTGGATGACGTCAGCCGCCGTGATGTAACAAACGAAACCAAGCTGAAAATGCACGCGGTGTTCAAGGCACTGCAACAGGCGCTCGACAGGATGGCAGTGTACGTCATCACATTGAAACCGGAAGAAGAGCTGTTGCTGTCCTCGAGGCTCATGCGCCTCAACAAACTCATATCCCTGCTGCGTGAAGAAGACCTGGAAGAAGATACCACGCAGAATATAGCGCTGCGCCGTACCATACAACTTACCGAACGTGCCGTGCGGCTGATAGAAAGTTCTATAGGGCGGCTGGAAGAAATGGGCGATGACGAAGCAGTGTTCCGTTCCTATTCGCTCATCAAGACATTGCTGGTGCTGCACCCGAAACACTGGGTGCGCAACCTGCAGCTGCTGTTCAACTTCAACACCTTCACCGCGCGCTATGCACTGCGCACAGCCGTAGGCGCCGCCATCGGCCTGTTCCTGGCGCAGTGGTACCAGGTAGACCGCGGCTACTGGATACCGCTTACCGCAATGATCGTGATGCAGCCGTATTTCGGAGCTACTATTAAAAAAGGCATAGAGCGTATCATCGGTACAGTGGCGGGTAGCATAGTAGGAGGATTGTTGCTGCGCATCCCCGCAGGACTCTACCTGAAAGAGTTCATCCTGTTTGTTTGCCTGGTACTGATGGTGCATTATATACGCAAGCGGTACTCTGTGGCAGCTTTCTTTGTAACGATCACCCTCGTACTCATGCTCAACTTCGAAGCCTCTGCCGACGACCAGATGCTGCTGACACGTACCCTCTCCACTATCGCCGGCTCTGCCATTGCTATTATCACAGGCTTTGCCCTGTTGCCGCACTGGGACAAAAAATGGCTGCCGCTGCACCTCACCAATGCCATCAGCTGCAACTACCAGTATTTCCTGGCCACCTTCCTCTCGCTCGATGGCAACCCCAACTGGACACGCAACAAGCGTAGCGCTGAATCTAAGAACAGCAATGCGTTCGATTCGTTCAACCGCTATATGCAGGAGCCTACGCTGCACAAAAAGAACTACGCTATTTATTACCATCTCATCACTCACAACGTGCGCCTCACCCGCGAGCTCAACAATATCAACATGGAGCAGGAAACGCGCAAAACACTTTCTGAACCTACGGAAGCGCACAGCGAGCTACTCAACCATTGCCTGGCCTGGTTCAACAAAAACCTGTTGCTGGTGCAAAAGATAGACCCCAACAATAAAACTAAGATCAAGGTGCCATCTCTTACCTTTCAATATCCTTTCGGACTCACCATGCACCAGCTGGTGTACATGGAAAAAATGCTCATTGAGCTGAAAGCTATGAACCAGAACCTGCATGAGCTGGCCGACAGGCAACTGGCCCCGGAGAAATTGGAGCTAACTTCGTAGTTTTAGCCGCATGAACTATTTGGGGCACGCAGTATTGTCATTCGGCGATGCGGAGATTTTAACCGGCAATATGATGGGCGACCACGTAAAAGGTAAACTGGCGCTGGATAAATTTCCCGACGGCATTAAAAAGGGCTTAATGCTGCATCGGAAGATAGATCAATTCGCAGATGTACACCCCGCTACACTCAGGGCCAAGCTCTGGTTTCGCGAAGACTATGGTTTATATGCCGCCCCGCTGATGGACACACTGTTCGATCACTTCCTGGCGAACGATGCAAAGCATTTTAATTCAGAGAAAGACCTGCTTGAATTTTCACTGCAGACTTACAAAACGCTGGAACAAAACAGCCAATGGTTTCCCGAAACTTTTGCTGCATATTTTCCTTACATGCAGCAACATAACTGGCTCTATGGTTACCGCACACTGCCGGGCATACAGCGATCGATGGGTGGCCTGCACCGGCGCGCCAAATACATGCCGCCTGTGGATAAAGCTTATGAGATTTTTGTTACCAACTACTATCAACTGGCACAGTGTTATTATGAATTGATCGACGACATGGTTAGTTTTGTTAAAGTTGAGTTAACCCATTAGTCTGGCTTGGAGGCAATTTTATTTTTGCAACAATCGATAGTCTAACGAAGATGCGCAAATACTTTTTTCCATATATAGCTACCATATTCCTCCTGTCGCTTTTATTCATTGCGTGCAACAGCAATCCGCAACCCGCAGTTGCGAATCCGGCGCCGCCACCTGATGAACCAACAAAAGTATTACCCAGCTCGCCGCTGCAGTATGCAGATACTACGCAGGCTGAATATAAAGCTGTTTTCAACAGGCTTGATGGCTTCTTCCGCCGCTTTGCAGGCACAGGCTTTAATGGTAGCGTGTTGGTAGGTCACAACGGCAAAGTATTATATGAACGCTATTTCGGCATGGCCAACCGCGAAACAGGACTAAGACTGCGCCCTAACAGCGCTGTGCAGCTGGCATCGGTATCAAAAACATTTACAGGTACAGCCGTGCTTTATTTACACCAGCATAATTTCATCAACATCAACCACCCTGTACAGGAATACCTGCCTACGTTCCCTTATCCCAACATTACGGTGAAGATGCTGCTGAACCACCGTTCAGGCCTGCCTGATTATTATAAATGGATACCCGCATACAGGAAAGATCAGAAAACGCCCATCAACAACAACCAGATGCTCGACATGTTCATCCGGTACAAACCGGGACTCGAGTTCAGGCCGGATGCACGTTTTAAATACAGCAACAGCAATTACGCCTTCCTGGCGCTTGTTATTGAAGCCGCTACTGATATGCGCTATCCTGATTTCATGCGTAAATTCATCTTTGAGCCGCTGGGCATGAAGAACACTTTTGTATATGAGGCGGAAAAAGGACTGCCTGCTACGGCTACTATCAGCTACGGACGCAACTGGGCGCGCGAGCCGGTAATGTTTGCCGATGGCGTGGACGGCGATAAAGGCATCTACAGCACCGTGCAGGATATGTATCGCTGGGATCAATCATTTTATAATCATGCACTGCTCAACAGAGAGACATTGGCAATGGCCTACGCTCCCTATTCGTTTGAGAAAAAAGGCGTTAATAATTATGGCCTGGGCTGGCGCATGAAGCTTAATCCCGGTAAAGAACGCGTGATCTACCATAACGGCTGGTGGCACGGCAACAATACGGTATTCTATCGCTTTGTAGAGCAGAATATCACGATCATTATGCTGGGAAATAAATACAACGCCAGCGTTTACAAGCAGGCTCCCGTTGTTTACGGCCTGGTGAAGAACATGGAAGCGACCGGCGATTTTGAATCAGAAGAGTAGTTAATTGAGTTTCTATAAACTAAAAGCCCCGCAATTGCGGGGCTTTCTATATTGATATATACTACACTTACCTGCTGTAATTCGGCGCTTCCTTGGTGATCACGATATTGTGCGGGTGACTTTCTGCCATGCTCGCTGAAGTAATGCGTACGAACTGTGCATCATCCTGCAGTGCCTTGATGTCTTTACAACCTGTCAGTCCCATCCCTGCGCGCAGGCCACCTACAAACTGCTGTATCACCTCGCTCACCATGCCTTTGTAAGGCACACGGCCCACGATACCTTCAGGAACCAGCTTCCTCGCATCCGCTTCACTGTCCTGGAAGTACCGGTCTTTAGAACCTTCCTGCATCGCCTCCAGCGAACCCATACCACGGTAGCCTTTGAACTTACGGCCTTCATAAATGATGGTCTCTCCGGGACTTTCTTCAGTACCTGCGAAGATGGAACCTGCCATGATGCACGATGCACCTGCTGCTATAGCTTTTACCATATCGCCCGTATAACGGATACCGCCGTCAGCAATTACCGGGATACCGCGGCGTTTCAGCACGCTGGCTGCTTCCATGATAGCCGTAAGCTGCGGAGCGCCTGCACCCGTTACGATACGTGTGGTACAGATAGAACCCGGACCTACACCTATTTTCACGGCATCAGCACCTGCATCGGCCAACGCTTTTGCACCTGCAGCCGTTGCTACGTTACCACCTATTATCGGGATTGTTTTAAATGCTTTCTTAACGCGGCTCATTGCTTCCAGCACACCTTTCGAGTGACCGTGCGAGCTGTCTAGTACCAATACGTCAACACCTGCGGCTTTCAACGCTTCGGCACGCTCCATGGTATCTTTAGTGATGCCGATGGCTGCGCCTACTAAGAGACGGCCCGTACTATCTTTGGCAGCAAGCGGGTGGCTCTTCAGGTTCTGCACATCGCGGAAGGTGATGAGGCCTATCAGCTTGCCTTTCTTATCTACTATCGGCAGTTTTTCGATCTTGTATTCTTCCAGTATGCCTTCGGCCTTGCCCATGCTGGTACCTGCTGATGCGGTTACCAGGTTCTCGCGGGTCATCACCTCGCTTACTTTGCGTTTCATGTTTTTCTCAAAACGCAGATCACGGTTGGTAAGTATACCTACCAGCAAATGACTAGCGTCTACTATGGGGATACCACCTATGCGGTTCTCGCGCATCATCTTCAGCGCGTCACCTACAGTAGCATCGGGGCGCAGGGTGATCGGGTCAACGATCAGGCCGCTCTCACTCCGTTTTACTTTGCGTACGTGCTCGGCCTGGCGCTCTACACTCATATTTTTGTGCAGGATGCCGATACCACCTTCTCGGGCCAGCGCAATAGCTAAATTAGCCTCCGTAACGGTATCCATAGCGGCGGAAACCATTGGTACGTTCAGGCGGATGTCTTTTGTTAATTGGGTAGCTAAACTTACCTCGTTGGGCAATACTTCGGAGTAGGAAGGCACAAGGAGCACATCATCGAATGTGAGGCCCTCGCCGTAGAACTTGGATTTTGCAGCCATGTGCAAAGATAGGGCGGCATTCTGAAAAATGAAAAATTGGTTTTTGATATAGGTGGATAGGCGTATTCCTTGTACTTTGGACAAAACTTTTACAGGGCATGAAATTCCATCCCCGTTTGGCTTTCGAGCCTTTGGACACGCAAACCGACTACCAGTCAGCCGCACTACGGCAGCTGCTGCAGTGGGTGTGCGGGCGCTCCCCTTTCTACCAAAAGCTGTTCAAAGAACATAAACTTAATATTGATAATATAAAATCTGTACGCGACCTGGAGTTCCTGCCTACTACCAGCAAAACGGATATGCAGGAGCACAACTGGGATTTCCTTTGCGTACCAGATCACGATATAAAAGAATACACAGCCACCTCGGGCACACTGGGCAAACCTGTGACCATTGCTCTTACAGAGAACGACCTGCAGCGCCTTGCCTATAACGAGCACCAGTCGTTTCTCTGTGCCGATGGCAAGCCCGGCGATATCTACCAGCTCATGCTGACGCTCGACAGGCAGTTCATGGCGGGTATGGCTTATTACCAGGGCATCCGCCAGCTGGGCGCCGCACTGGTACGCACCGGGCCGGGACTGCCCGCCATGCAATGGGATACCATCAACCGTTTGCAAAGCAACAGCATAGTTGCTGTACCATCATTCATGCTGAAGCTGATAGACTATGCGAAGGAAAATCAAATAGACCTCGCACATACACCCGTGCACAAAGCTGTGTGCATAGGCGAGAGCATACGCGGAGCAGATTTTGAATTGAACACGCTGGGTCAGCGCATATACGAGCAATGGCC
>JAJNBR010000115.1 GCA_021156265.1 Flavipsychrobacter sp. | reverse complement strand
GGAATACCGATGCTGCTTTGCTTTGAGCCGCGAGCCTGAAGTCCCAGCCCGCCAGCGCACCTAAGTATCCGCGCTGCTTTCCTGACACGCGGCTGGAATCAAGGTGACGCAGCATAACCGGGAGCGTGTTGGCCGCCAGTATGGAGTACACATCATTCTGCAGGGCGAACATGTCCTGAACGGTGGCCTTCTGCAGTTGCCCGAGGACCTGGTTGATGCGCCACGCGCGGAACTCATAGAACAGGCCGTTGTAGTAATAAGGATAAGTACCGTCTGTCACAGACTGGTTGGCAGAGCTTAGAAAGCCTTGTGCAGGATTGAGCGCATGGGGGTTCTCACTCATAGGTATCAGCTCTTTCCATAGTGTGGAACTGTCAGTACCGTTCATCACATAACGGCCCTGGCCTTTCCACTTGTTCACGAACTGGCCCTGGCCCCAGAGTGCGATATTGCCCTGCCGGTCGGCATAGATCATATTCTGACCGGGGCATTGAAAATGCTGGATGGCTGCGACATAAGAGTCATAATCGGTCGCGCGGTCCAGCAGATAAACAGAGAGCAACTCATTGGTGCCTTTGTGTGCCATCCATGTTAACGCCAATGGCTTCTTCAGTCCACCGGGACCATGAAAGTTCTCATCATAAATAACAGGACCATGGATAGTATATTTAACAGGATCAATAAAATCAGGCTTGCCTTTGATCTTGATGGTCTCTCCAACGATGGTCAATGGTATATCCTGGCCATTGAACGTATACAAGCTGTCGCCCTTCAGTTGTACGGCGTAGAAATCCTTTACATCGCGATAGTTGTTGGTAAATCCCCACGATATACTATCGTTGAAACCAATGACTACTCCCGGCGCTCCGGGCAACGACACGCCGTATACGTTAATACCGGGTGCCTGCAATTGCACCTCGAACCAAAGGCTGGGCAGGTTAAGTCCAAGGTGCGGATCGTTGGCAAGAATGGGTGCACCGCTGGCAGTACGGGATCCACCCACTACCCAATTATTGCTGCCCTTTCCCTCTTCATTCGGTTCTATAAAATCGGTCGGTTCGAGGTCTGCCCACGCCTGGCTATCAGGAGGAGCAACAGGCTGCTGCAGCGATGGTGCAGCATATACAGCCCCCCCGGGAATTACAGGAGTACTGCCGTTGATCCTTTCGGGAAACAAGTCTTCAAACTGCTCTTTGGAGTAACGCTTGCGCAAAACGGTGAGTGCTATATCGTCAGTCTTGCCGGTCAGGTCATCGGCCATGTATTTGAGCAGCAAAGCGCTTTTCAGGTTGGTCCACGGTTCGGGCTTAAAGCCCATCAATTTATATTCGACTGGAAGTCTCCGGTAGTTCAAAGAATTGATATACTCGTTGACTCCGGCCTTATAGGCATCCAGCATCATTTTTGTGCGTGGCTCAGCTTCCATAGCTCCAAGCGATTTTTCAGCGCCGTATACCATGCCCTTGCGCCGCTGTTCCCGGTCAAACTTCAATGCCTTTTCTCCCAGTATCTCGCTCACCCTACCGCCCGCTGCACGCGTCTGCAGGTCCATCTGCCACAACCGGAAGTAGGCATGTATATACCCCTGCACAAAGTACAGGTCCCGGTCGTTGCCGGCATGAATATGAGGTACCAACCTGTCGTCGAACCATACCTTGACAGGCTGCTGCAGCGATGCACTGGAAAGTCCGGGATTCGTGTCGTCATTTACCGGGTCGGCGCTCGCCCATGCGCCATTTACGGGGTCCAGCAGCCGTCCAAGTGCAGGCAGACTGCCAAGGGGCCTATCAAGCAGAATAACAAATATGGTGACAATGACCAGGGCAAGTACAGCGAGCAATTTCCGCATGCGGGAATTTGTTTTACTAAAGCTAACAATTTTACTTCAATAAGCTGCAACGCAAAAAACCCATGCCGAGGCATGGGTTTCATTAATGGTCGTTTATTTTCTTTAACCGTTGTTTACGGGCACCTCTATTTGGTAAGTTTTGCCGTTCTTCACTGTAAGCCTTGTATCACGCAACCACGGGTTCAGCGTACGCAGTACTTTGTACGAGGTACCATGCTCTATCGCAAACTGTGGCAGATCAGAGATCGTGCTGGTTACTTCTACTTTCTTGGTGTTAACCGGCTTGTACGAATCTTCAGCAGATACCATGAAACCAAGTTTTTCCGATTGCGTCAGGATATACTTGAACGCCAGGATACGGAATACATAGCGCATAGTCTCTTCAGGCATATGCAGGTCGTAATAGCTCTTTTTGTATTGTTGGTTGGCAAACTTATTAGCGCCACCCATACCTACGTTATACGATGCTGCAGCCATTGTCCACGAACCAAATTTATCATATGCATCTTTCAGGTATTTCGCAGCAGCTTCAGCGCCTTTCTCCGCATTATAGCGCTCATCTATTTCGCCGTTCACCTCCAGTCCGTAAGAAGGAGCAGTCTTAGGCATGAACTGCCAGAAACCGGCAGCACCCACCGGAGACACCACATTGCGCAACCCGCTCTCTGCTACTGCCAGGTATTTGAAATCCTCAGGTACACCGTGCTCGCGCAGCTTCTGCTCGAATATCGGGAAATACCTGGTAGACAAACGTATGATCGATATCATGGCGTTCGGATTGTAATAGTTATATGTCAACTCGCGGTCAAATTGCTCGCGAACATCCCACCTATCCAAAGGAACTGCTTCACCGGCAAAGTTCATCGAAGCAGGCAAACTGGGCGGATACCATTTAAACTGTATCTTACCCTCCTTGCTTATCTCTGCAACGGCAGCATCAACAGCAGCTGCTTTTTCCATGTCTATACGTGCCTCTGTTTCCTCGGCTGCACGGAAGGCAAAACCGGTAAATACCGAAGCACTCAAGAACATTCCTGCAAAGAAGTACGCTATAGGTTTGATTGTTTTCTTCATAGTTTAGATTTTGATTTCGAACAGCACAAAGGTACCTACTATCACTGGTATAATTTTTTTTCGCAATGGGTTATAACGTTTCGTTCAGTTAAAGGACCGTATATCCCAAGAGATATGTGAAAACAACAGTAAATCTGTTAAAGATTTTAACACAAATTGAGGCACGGTGTTGCTTACTCTCTACGGTTTGCGAACCTCATCATCCCAACAGCTACATGAAAAAACTCAGCCTTTTACTTGCATCTTTCTTCTTCTATTCTGCGTGTGGTATCCAGGATACAGAAACAACTACATCGAACATTGACACGACAACTGTGAATTCTGCTCCTTCCCAAACTCCTACTACGCCGCCCGTTGCACAGGATCAGCCAGCCACGACACATGTAGCAGACACAGCTACAGCCACAGGGGGCAAAACATACTTTAATAAACGATTCAGAAATGTAAACGTGCGTAGATTGGGCAACGACAGTTTCCTCGTTACCGGGCAAGGACAGATATTCGAGGCCTCATTCAACTGGATAATCGAAGATGGTCATGACGAGTTACAGCACAGCTATGCAACAACAGACGCCGGTGCACCTGAATGGGGTAATTTCAGCTTTAAGGTACATGCGCCCAAAAAGGATTCAAATACGACTTTACACCTCGTTCTTTTCGAAACAAGCGCAAAGGATGGAAGCAGGCAGTATGAGTTACCTCTGCTTTTGCATTAAACCTTTTTCGGGGGAAGGGCAAATGCTACTGCCTCGTGCTCAAAATGCCCTTTGTGTGAAGCATCGCAGAATGGTTTATTATTAGACAGGCCGCAGCGGCAGATAGATACCACAGTCCTTCCACCCAGGTCATAGACATTACCCTCTTTGTCCACTATCTCGAAATCGCCTTCTACTTTCAATGAACCATTACTGTTGACAGTGATCTTAGTTGCAGCCATATAACCCTATTTTGAGCGGTAAAAGTAATCACTTGGCGGAGAATTAAGCTGAGCAAATGTATCTTTACCTAAATACGCTGCTATGGAATTTGGGAAAGTAACTGATACCGAACTCAAACAGATAGACTTTACCTTACCGCCCGACCCTCCCGGCACAAAAGAAGTACTGAAGAAGGGCAAGGGGAAGACCAAGTTTTATATAGGCTGCGCCAAGTGGGGCCGAAAAGACTGGGTGGGTAAGCTCTACCCGGTAGGCACTAAAGAAAAGGATTTTTTGGAGCATTATGCCGGGCTTTTCAACTGTATCGAGTTCAATGCTACGTTCTATAAATCGCCAACAGCCGACCAGGTATTGAAATGGAAAGAGAAGGTCCCTAAGAACTTTGTCTTTTGTCCAAAGTTTCCACAGACCATTACCCATTTGAAACGTTTGAAAAACGTAAGCAAGGAACTGGACGACTACCTTGCGGCCATAACTGAATTCGGCAAGAACCTGGGACCGATCTTTTTGCTGCCCAATCCGCAGATGGCGCCGAAATCCATGGAGAACATAACAGAATTCATGGAAGACTTCCCTAAAGACATAGACCTTTTCCTGGAGCTTCGCCATGCCGACTGGTATAAAGACGAACATGGCTTTAACCAGGAACTATTCGACTTTTTGCGAAAAAAGAAACGTGGGACCATCATCACCGATGCTGCCGGCCGCCGCGATTGCGTACATATGCACCTCTCGACACCTGAGTGTTTTATACGTTTTGTAGGCAACTCGCTACACGAAACAGACTATGAGCGTATTGATGACTGGGTAAAACGTATTAAAAAATGGATGAAAGAAGGATTGGAAACCTGTTATTTCTTTATGCACCAGCATGAAGAGCTCCATTCACCTGAGCTGATCAAGTACTTCATAGAACAATTGAATATGAGCGCGGGCACTGAGATACCTGTTCCAAAAATGCAATATGAGCGCGAATTATTTAAACAATAGCTGGCGACTGGACACATTACGCAATTAATCAACCTGTTAGATCGGAGATTTGCTGTGTGCAATTTTCTTTTGCGCAATTATCTATTATCTTCGCCACAAATTTTTTTGCAACTATGAATTTGCACGAATACCAGGCCAAAGAGCTGCTGAAAAGATATAACGTACCCACACAGTCAGGCATTGCCGTTTCTACTGTAGATGACGCTGTACGCGCATACAAACAAATATCTGTTGACTCGGGAACTAAGTTTGCCGTAGTGAAGGCGCAGATACATGCAGGTGGCCGCGGTAAAGGCACCATGATAGAAGTGCCGGAACAACACGGTGTTAAGGTGATAAAGAGTGCCGAAGAGGTAGAAACAGTTGCAAAGAATATTTTGGGTAATACCCTGGTTACTATCCAAACGGGTGCCGCCGGTAAAGTAGTTCACAAAATCCTGATAGCTCAGGATATGTACTACGATGGTCCAAGCGAGCGTAAAGAATTCTACCTGTCTATCCTGCTGGATCGTGCTAAGAAGCAGAACGTGATCATGTACAGCACCGAAGGCGGTATGGATATTGAAGAAGTAGCACATCATACTCCCGAGAAAATATATAAAGAGTGGGTTGCTCCAAATATGCCTCTGCAAGCCTTCCAGGCGCGCAAAATAGCTTTCAACCTGGGCTTAAGCGGTGAAGCGTTGAAGAACATGGTGAAATTCGTGACCAACCTGTATAATGCATACGTTGGCCTGGATTGCGCGATGCTCGAGATCAACCCGCTGTTCAAATCTGCAGATGACAAAATATTTGCGGTTGACTGCAAGATGAACCTGGATGACAACGCACTGATGCGTCACCCGGACCTGGCCGACATGCGTGATAAGAATGAAGAAGATCCTACAGAAGTAGAAGCAGGCGAGCACAACCTGAACTATGTAAAGCTGGACGGTAACGTAGGCTGCATGGTAAATGGTGCGGGCCTTGCTATGGCTACCATGGATATGATCAAACTGGCAGGTGGTGAACCAGCTAACTTCCTGGACGTAGGTGGTAGTGCTAATGCACAAACTGTTGAAGCAGGTTTTCGCATCATCCTGAAAGACCCGAACGTAAAAGCTATCCTGATCAATATTTTCGGCGGTATCGTTCGTTGCGACCGTGTTGCTGCCGGTGTTATCGAAGCCTACAACAAACTGGGCAACATCAACATCCCGATAATCGTTCGCCTGCAGGGAACAAACGCTGAGCAGGCAAAAGAACTGATCGTGAATTCAGGTCTGAAAGTACAATCAGCTATCCTGCTGAGTGAAGCAGCTGAGCTGGTACAACAAGCAGTTAGCAAGAACTAGTCTTAAGAAGCATATTTAGAAAGCCCGGCTGATACAGCCGGGCTTTACTATTAGAAGTCGATCTCTACAAATGCGGGACAGTGATCCGAGTGTTTTACATTGGGATAGATGGTAGCCCCTTTGAGTACGGCACGCAGTGGCTCGGTAACACTGATATAGTCAATACGCCAACCCTTGTTTTGCTCGCGCACAGTAGGAAACCTTGCGCTCCACCAGGTATAATGATGCGGATCGGGATTGAACTCCCGAAAGGTGTCGATATAGCCATTCTCATAAAACTTATCCATCCACGCACGTTCTTCGGGCAAGAACCCGCTTGTCTTCTTGTTGCCTACGGGATTATGAATGTCTATCGGCTTATGCGCAATATTGTAATCACCGACAATAATTAGTTTAGGACGGACTTTTCGAAGCTCTTCGAGGTACTCAAAAAACTCGTCCAACCATTGATATTTATATGTCTGCCTTATTTCTCCTGTAGTCCCACTTGGATAGTAGGCATTGATCAGCGTCACATCACCAAAGTCGGCGCGTAACACTCTGCCTTCGGCGTCGCTTTGCATAATGCCGTTGCCATAAAACACATTGTCTGCACGGCGTTTGCTGAAAATCGCTACCCCGCTGTATCCTTTCTTTTCTGCCGAGAACCAGTAGGTATCAAAGCCTAGTGCTTCAATAGCGGCGAAGTCGACGTTGCCTTTCTCAGCCTTTATTTCCTGCAAACAAATAATGTCAGCAGGGTCTGTCTTTAGCCAATCAATAAACCCTTTCTTGATGGCGCTGCGTATGCCGTTGATGTTATATGTAATGATCCTCATTATGGTTGTGCTGCTATTTGATGGTGTAACGATTTAGACCAGGCAAGCAGCAGGTCTTTGTCTTGTTTTGAAAGCCTGGCATCATGGTGGATCGAGAGATAGCTTTTCAAAGGCATTTCGTCTTCATCCACCATTTCAGTTACCTCTTCCATCTTGTGTGCTTGCTTCTTTTTATTGTAGCTAGCAAACTCAGAAAAGTTCAGGTGTCCCTTCCCTTCCTCAATATGATTTTCCAGCCAGAAGCCAATTGGTTGGATGTTGGCATACCATGGATAGGTAGTATGGTTACTATGGCAGTCATTGCACGCACGTTTCAAGACTTGTTGAACATTCGCCGGAACTGCGTACTGCGTGGTTATATCGTTGGGACTTTGTGCGGTTGATTGGTTGCGCGCAGGACGTATAAATTGTATGAGTACAAGCGCCACGAGCAGCCCTATAAGTATCTTCTTAAGCATTGTGTGCGATTTAGAGCAAAATAAAAGAAACGCCGTAACATGTTAGGCTACAGCGTTTATAAAAAGCAAAATACATTTCATTTCAATGTTTCATCCAGCCACTTAAAGAACTCACGCTGCCAGGCGATGCCGTTTTGCGGGTGGAGGACCCAGTGGTTCTCGTTTGGAAGGTATAGCAGCTTGCTTTTAATACCACGTAACTGTGCTGCCTGGAATGCTTCTAGCCCTTGCTCTATAGGTACGCGATAATCGGTGCCACCTTGTATGATCATGATCGGGGTGTTCCACTTATCAACAAAATTGCTTGGGTTGAATTTATCGTATCCTGTGGGTGTTGGCTTTTGCCAGTAAGGACCACCAAGGTCCCAGTTAGCAAACCACAATTCCTCTGTGGTACCGTACCAGCTTTTCATATCAAACAAACCGTCATGAGCGATGAATGATTTGAACCTGCTGTCGTGCATGCCCGCCAGCATAAACACACTGTAACCGCCATAGCTGGCACCTACACAGCCGAGACGGTTTTTGTCTACATAGTTTTCCTGCGATACCGCATCGATAGCCGCCAGGTAATCACGCATTGGTTGCCCCCCCCAGTCTTTACTGATGTCTTCATTCCATTTTGTTCCCCAACCCGGCATACCGCGACGGTTAGGTGCCACAACAATATAGCCCTGAGCCGCCATCAGCTGAAAGTTCCAGCGGAAGCTGTAAAACTGAGACAGCGCGGACTGAGGACCACCCTGGCAATAAAGCAGTGTTGGGTATTTTTTAGCAGGATTGAAGTCCAGCGGATAAATTACCCAAACGCCCATTTGCTTACCGTCGGACGTAGACACCATCCGCAGCTCTGTGTTGCTTAGTTTGAGCGAGTTATAAGTAGCGTCATTCTCGTGGGTTACTTGTTTCATCGTGCCGTTCGGGATCTGAACCCTATATAGCTCCGCAGCATGATTCATATCAGTGCGCGATACT
>JAJNBR010000114.1 GCA_021156265.1 Flavipsychrobacter sp. | reverse complement strand
CAATATCGCTAGCCGTTTGAGCTACAACTAATTTTGTATAGGCCGATGAGCTGATAATATAGCTGAAAGAGGCTCCGGCAATCCCTGTATTGGAATAAAAATACTGATCGCGGTCCGACTCGCCATATAATTCTTCAGCCGGTTCGGTCAGGTTACTTACTATCAGATCGATCTTACTAAGACCACCAATGCCAAAAAACGCCAGGTTTGCCTTCTTTCCCAACGGAAAATTCAGCTTTACTGCTGCATCCTGATAGTTTGGCACGGAGTTGGTACCTATCTTAATATTGAGGCCCTCGAACAATTTGAGGGTAGAGTAACGATAAGTGACTAAGTAAGATGATCCTGATGTTTTTGATATTGGCCCTTCTGCTGCAAGCTCTGTTCCCAGGAAACCAAACTGACCTGTAAACTCGTGTCGGTCTTTGTTACCGTTCCGCATCTTCAGATCAAACACGCCTGCTATTGAGTTGCCGTACTCAGCCGGAAAAGCCCCGGTGAAAAAGTCGCTATTTGCCAGAGTTTTATTGTTCAGCATGCTTACCGGCCCGCCTGTAGTACCGGGTACTGCAAAGTGATTGGGATTAGGTATATCTATTTCTTCAAGCCGCCACAACAGGCCCTGCGGCGAGTTGCCCCGGATAACAATATCATTTCGAGAGTCGTCGGCTCCCAACACACCGGCAAAATTTGACGCCATACGGGCCGGATCGGCGCGGCTGCCTGCATAACGCTCGGTCTCCTGCACATCAAAGGTTTTAGCACTCAGAATAGCCATTTCATTAATGTGCTCTTTTCTACCGGTCACCACTACCTCCGCCATCTTTTGCGAAGATTCCTCCAGTTCAAGGTGCAATACAACTTCCTTTCCCGAGGTCACCAGCACGTTTGGAATGGTCATCGACCCATAGCTGATATAATTTACCTGGATAGTATGCTTGCCCACGGGCACACTACTGATCACAAATTCCCCGTCGTTGTTGGTAACCCCGCCCACGGCCGGCTGCACATCGGTTACCGAAACAGCTACGCCTATCAACGGAATTTTCGTTTCCTTGTCTACTACCGTTCCTTTTACCAACTGGGTGTGTTGTGCGAGGCCGATGAAACATATCAGATTGCTTAGAACGAAAAGTACAGCGTAGCGCATGGAGTTGGTCATTTGACATCTAAACTACTGTTTAAAGCGCTACACGGCAATGCCAAAAAATAAGAAACTCCCGCCGGTGACGGGAGTCTTTAGCATGTTTTGCCTCCAATTTCTATTCAAGTTGCAGTTTTTCCTTCAAAAAGGCCACAGCCAGCTTTTCGGCCTGTGCCGATGCAATACGGTCATGTTTGGGATTGCTTGGATTAGCAAAAGCATGATCGGCAGTAAAGGTATGCATCGTCATATACCGGCCTGCCTCTTGTACCTGGTTTTGAAAACGCTCCACTACATCACGGGTAATGAACTTGTCCTGGGATGCCCACATGTACAGCACATCGTTTTTCAGCTGGTTTATTTTCTTTTGATCCGTTTCCGGAAAGCCATAATACATCACGGTAGCAGCCGACCGTTCGCCCGCAAGTATAGCTGCGTTCAGCGCCCAGGTACCACCCATGCACCAGCCCAGCGTCGCTACTCGCTTGTCTTTACCGGACTTGGCCAGCGCCCCCTTTACAATGTTCTCCGCGCGCTTTTTATCGAGCGACGAAGATAGCTTGCTCGCTGTGGCCTGGTCGATAGCTAGTTTTCCATCATACAAATCCACTGCGTACACGTCAATATTGCCCAACATGCCTTGCCAGCGTTCGGCCTCGCGTTTTATATAATCGTTCAGTCCCCACCATTCATGAAACACCAGCAACACATTGGTGGCAGGCTGGTCGGATGGCACATAAAAAGCATGGCCATCTGTTCCGTCAAGTGTTTTAAAATTGATCATGGAGCCTTTTGCGGGAGTATAATTGAATGGCTCTGGTGCCTCATGCGCAGCCATAAAATCAGTATTCAATGCGAGCATCGAAAAGTTACTGCTGTTCACACAACAGCTTTGTGCGCATCCCTGGTTTATTGACACCACCCATAAAAACGCACACAGCGTCAAAAATTTGGACATATAGTGAGATTTTGATTTAGCTGCTATGCTGCCATCCTTCTCTTTCGCTCGTCGTAGTAACAATTCAGGATAGAATCCATATCCCCTCTGCCTGCTGCCACTAACTCTACTTTGTTGCGGTATTGTGACTCTATAAATTTTGCCAGGGGCTGCGACACTGTGTTGAAACTTTTAAATGCCTCGATAAGCTGCACATCCCACTCCATATGGTAGTGTACCAAATCATCAGGCATCACCTTCGTTCTGTTAGTTCCCGGCTCGGGCAGACACACAAAAGGTTCTGTCAGGTTCAGATACCCGTAATCGTTCGTCAGTTCTTCGCCCGGGTATATATCCCTTACTGCAAGCTCAAAATTATAGGCCGTCGACAAGCAATTAGAATTAAAACTATGATTCACGAAACGCGAATGGTCCCAGCACAAAACAAAGTCGCCTTTATTATCCCGAAATGCATAGGTATCGATGATGTCACGAAAAACCGGGTGCATCTCTTTCACTTCCCTGGGTGTGAATACCTGGTCAAGCGGGTCGCCTATCCATGTTATGGTACCTTTCGGGATAAAAGCCGTTGCCACTACTCCATTTCCTTTTTCCTTGCTAATGAACCTCACTTCCGTCCTTGGATGTATCATACACTTCTTCCTTGCTCCACCTCTACGGCTAAAAAAACCAGGCCGAAAAGCCTTTTAAATGATTCTGGCCTGCATAACACATAATGCCTGCTTTTCCACTACAGCAGCAACACGAGTCACTTTACCCATGTATTCACCGTCCACCTGGAAATAGGCTTTCCCATTTACCTGAATTTCAATCGATTGCGCTGGCAATATTTCTGTCTTTGCCGGGTTGAGGTTTTTTCCCCCAAGGAACATTTTAACAACCTCTATGAATGAAAGCTCGCGTATAATGATGATCTCAAAGACACCATCGCTGAGGTTGCCGTCCGGATTTATGACGGCCCCTGTGCCATACATCCGGGCATTGGCCAGCACAACCATAAAAGCCTCACGCTCTATAACCTGGTCTCCGCTTTTGATGACTACCTGCATTCTGTGCTTTCTCAGCAAGACCTTCAATGCACCGCGTGCATATCCCAGCTTTCCCTTCCAGTCGTTTTCTTCAAAGTGCTTTACCAGTTGCGCGTTCAAGCCCAGGTCGCTGAGGTGCAGGCATATATCTTTGTTGTTTATTCTTAACACATCTATAGGCCTGCATTCGCCCTGCATGATAATATCCATACAGGCATCGGTAGCGGTGGGCAGGCCAAGCTCTCGTGCCATGCCATTGGCCGATCCCGCAGGAATGACACCGACCGGAATATTTGTTCCCAGCAGCACTTCCGCCACAAGTTTCAGCGTACCGTCCCCGCCTACTGCCACAACACGGTCGGGCTGCCAGGATTGTACCCAGTGCCTGATCGAAACTTCATCACGGTCGCCCGTGGTCTGGTACCATTCATAGTGATGCCCTATCCCCTGGAAATAATTATGTATGGCTATCTCCAACTCGGCTTTAGAGCTATTCCCGGATCTTGGATTCAGTACAAACAGTATTTTTATTCTACCGTTATCTGGCACGCTATTGTTTATCACGTAGACAATATAAAAAAGCGCGCCCGCTATTTCATTAAGTATGGAGACGGCCACGAAGAAAAAATTCAAACGGCTACTTAACTTGTTGCATATCAACACCGACCCCATAGTAAAAGTTTATCACGGCTATGGCGATGATGATCTTATGCTGTTGTACGGACATGTCTTTGTAACATCTCCACTGCCACGAAATCGTTATCGCAATTCAATATTGCGCAATTCATGGGCTTTGCTTAGGTTGTTTATGGCTAAACCGTATGCCGGGGCAAAAGTGCGCATTGACTGGAATGGACATGTCACTGAAGCTACGACCGACACTGATGGCTTCTTCAAACTCGAATGGCATACAAAGACGCCGGCAGAGAAGGGCTGGCATCCTGTACGGGTCGATCTCGTGTCTGATGTGCATGAGGGTGTGTATGGCGAGGGAAAGATGCTGATACCGCACGCTACACAATACGCCTTCATATCAGATGTTGATGATACTTTCCTCGTGTCCCATTCTTCCAAAATGGGCAAACGGCTATATGTACTCTTCACAAAAAATGCCCGCACACGCCGGCCGTTCGAGGGTGTGGTCAGGCATTACCACCTGTTAGCTACCTCTCATGCTGAAGGTGGCGTAACGAGCCCTTTCTTTTATGTATCGAGCAGCGAGTGGAATTTATATGAGTATTTAAAGGAGTTTTGCAGGAATAACGAATTGCCGGAAGGCGTTTTCCTGCTCAGCCAGCTAAAGCAATGGCACGAGTTGCTCAAAACCGGTCAGACCAAACACCAGGGTAAGTTTATGCGTATTGCCCGCCTGATGAAAGAATTCCCACACCAGAAGTTCGTCTTATTGGGCGATGATACACAGCAAGACCCATATATCTACAAGTCTATTGTCGAGGCATTCCCTAACCAGGTGATCTGTGTGTACCTGCGCCATATCCGCAAAAGCCGGAAACCGGGAGTTGAAGCTATCATAGAAGACATCCGCAAACACGGTGTCGAGGTGTGTTATTTTAAACACAGCGATGAGGCGATACTACACTCGCAAAAAACAGGACTGATAAAGGAGCTGGTGGTCACCAAAGGTGAGCCCGAAGATTAGGGCTTACTACCTAATATCTTTAGCATGCGGCCATGCTCAATGAGCGCACGGGCTACTGTTGGCTGTACATTATACACAAGACCGTATTCTTCCGCTACACGCTTAACGATTGGCGAAATCTCGGGGTAGTGTATATGACATACCTGTGGGAACAGGTGGTGTTCTATTTGGTAGTTTAGTCCACCGATAAACCATGCTGTCAGCTTACTGCCTGGAGCGAAATTGGTAGTATTCAATAGCTGATGCACCGCCCAGTTGTTCTCGATCCTCATATCCTCCGATGGCAGCGGAAATTCAGAGCTTTCCATTACGTGTGCCGGCTGGAAGATACAAGCCAAGGATAGACCTGCCACCATATGCATCGCAATAAAACCGCCTACAACATGATACCAGGGCATACCGGATACCATAATTGGCAATGCCAGAACATAGGCAAGGTAAAGCACCTTATAGAATGTCAATTCCAGTAATGCCTTCTTCAGAGTAACCTTTTCTTTTTTCAGTAAGCCCTCTTTCTCATAGCGGAACACCACGCGAAAGTCTTTCGCCACCACCCAAAACAGGTTCATTAATGAATACAGGAACCATGCGTAAATATGCTGGAAACGGTGGATCTTCCAGTGCGGACGATGAGGCGACATACGAATAAGAGTAGTACCCATGAGATCTTCGTCAAGCCCGTCAACATTGGTATAAGTATGATGCAGAATATTATGCTGGATACGCCAGTTGCGGGAATAACCACCGATGAAATTCAGCAGGCTGCCCAGCATAGCATTGGTCAACTTGTTTGAAGAATAGGAGCCGTGGTTGGAATCATGCATCACGCAGGTACCAATACCTACTATACCAACGCCCATTATCAACCACATAGCATAAAACAGCCCCAGATTGACAGAAGCAAGCCCACTAATAACCATTACCAGCGGCACAACATACATGGAGAGCATTACCGCAGTTTTCACCTTCATTGCGCTATTGGCATTCTCGTGTATTTTCTTCTCACGAAAATATTCCTCTACGCGAATTTTGACGGTATCGTAAAAACTTTGTTCGCCTTTAGGAGCAAATTTTACAAGGCGTTTTTTATTTAGGGTAGTTGCTGACACTCTTCTTTTAAATTGATGGGCATGAAGGTAGCAATTATTTGGCTTAAAAGCTAATAAACGGGCAGCTTATAACATAGTATTGTCATATCCCCAAAGAGGTATGGCTGCGAATACGCAGCCATACCCGTTCTCACGGTGAAAGGTAATTATATTGAAATCGAAGTGACTAAGTGCGTAGTTGAATGTCCCTTATACGTGCTTGATCTCCCGACAGTGTAAAATTGACACTATTTTTTGAATCCACATACCGTTAAATCACTGTATTTTAAAAAAAGACAAAAGCCGCCCAAAAGGCGGCTTTTGATAAATTATATCTATAATTAAGCTTTCGCTTTAGCTTTAGCTTTCGCTTCTTTCTTAGCTGCTTTAGATTCTTTACTTTCTGCGATGTGCTTCTTCTCTTTGATACGAGCTGCTTTACCCTGGCGTTCGCGCAGGTAGAACAGTTTAGCACGACGTACACGACCTTCTTTGTTCACAACGATAGAATCGATGTTAGGAGAATAAAGAGGGAACAGACGTTCTACACCTACCCCGTCAGATATCTTACGTACAGTGAAAGTCTGTGTAAAACCAGTGCCCTGGCGCTTCAGTACATCGCCTTTGAACGACTGGATACGCTCTTTATTACCTTCAATGATCTTATAATTAACGGTAACGTTATCACCGGCTTTGAACTTCGGGAATTCCTTTTTACCTGTCAGCTGCTCGTGTACAAAAGCTATGGCTTCCATTGTTTACTTTTATTTTGGGTCTGCAAAGGTAATTGATAAAATGAAGTTTGCAAAAAATATTAACCCTTTTATCCGATTAAAATATTCTCCGGCAGACAAGTTAAGATAATGACTAATACCTATATCCTTCCCATTCACTGTTCTTCAGCAGGTCTGGCCTGCGTTCAGCGGTCCTTTTCAAGGCTTGTTCGTGACGCCATTCCTCCACCTTTTTAGGATCTCCGCTCAGCAACACATCCGGCACCTTCCAGCCTCTGAAGTCTGCCGGGCGAGTATATACCGGTGGGGCCAGTAGCCCGTCCTGGAAAGAATCAAACAGGGCGGAAGTTTCGTCATTCAGTACCCCAGGTATCAACCGCCCAATAGCGTCGACCACGCTCGCTGCAGCCAGGTCTCCCCCGCTCCGCACAGAAGCACCTCTCGAGATGTCCCTGGTTACATAATGCTCCCGTATCCGGTCATCGATACCTTTGTAATGGCCGCAGATGATGATCATATTCTCCTTCAGTGACAACATATTGGCCGTTTTCTGGTTAAAAAGCGGCCCGTCCGGAGTCATATAAATAATCTCATCATACTTCCGTTCATCCTGCAGCTTTTCTATTAATATTGCCAATGGCTCCGGCATCATTACCATTCCTGCTCCGCCACCAAACTGGTAGTCATCTACCTGCCCTTGCTTATAAGGGGTATGGTCGCGCAGGTTATGGGTATGCACTTCCAGCAAGCCTTTGGCCTGTGCCCTTTTCATTATGGAATGGCTGAAAGGACTCGTCAGCAACTCGGGAAGCACCGTTATAATATCGATTCTCATTGCCTGTTATTGTAAATAAACATCAATCAACCCCTCTGGCAGGTCAATCCTAATATACTTATTGCGCATGTTCACGTCCACCAGCATTTGTTCCACCAGTGGCACCAGCACCTCTTTACCTTCTATCGTTAACCTGGCCAGCCATTGCGGACCAACCTGTACGACATCTTCTATCTGCCCCAAAGAGCCTTTATGTATATCTACCAGGTTAAAGCCTATCCATAAGAGGGGTGAATCTGTCACTGCATCTGCCAGTATATCCTCCTTCACGTATACGTGCTTCCCTATCAGCTTTTTGGCGGCCTCAACGGTGAGTACGTCCTCTACATTCACGATATATTCTTCGCCGTTTGCAACTTTCGCTTGTATAACGAAGTGTGGTATATAGCTCTCTTTCCGCAGCTCAATAAAAAGCACATCATCTTTCTTCAGCCAATCGCCGCTGCCTGCTATGTGTTTCAGAATAAGCGCACCTTGCAGCCCATGAGTAGCCACTATTTTCCCAATCCTTACCATGAAGGCGCAAAGTTACGTATTAAGGGCAGATTTGGGATTGCCGGAAATTAGAAATACCCGAGGTACATTTTCGAGTAGGTAGTGTACTCGATACTCAGTTCGTCCCCCTTATCCAGCCGGTGAAAATCGATTGCAGTCACCTCAATGCTCAATTTGTTGGGAGAGTCAATATAAAAATGGTAGGTATTATTGTGCGGTACAAACTGCTTGCGGGTAATATGGGCCCGCTCGATAGTTTTCGTTTTATGCCGTATGTCCGACTGTATCCTCCGCAAATTGTAATAGTAAGCCAGGTACGTGCCGCCGCCGGAAAAACACATCAGGTAAAAAACACCGAGGAAATAAGCGGCGTAAGAAAAAGGATCTTCCGCACCCTCCATAGCCCGGAACCAAGCCACAACAAACGGACATACAAAGCAAAATGCCATTATCCATTTGATAAGTTTGAAATACTGGCCTCGCTCATTTCGCTCTT
>JAJNBR010000113.1 GCA_021156265.1 Flavipsychrobacter sp. | reverse complement strand
AGAAGTTTGCAGACATTTAAGATCAATATAAGCCAAGCAGGTATCGTACCATTTTTATTTTAGACATCTTTTCCAGTTGTCCTTTCACACTAAACCTGTTATTATAGGTTTCCTGCCAATACTTGTCTACATACGGTTTGATATCGGATGGATAGATCACTAGTACATCATCAATGATAGTGGTGTGATGATTAGGAAAGTTTTGCCTGATAAATTGGAAGATAGTATCTATCCTGGGCCAATCACTGGCCATATGGGGAGGAGGTAATGGCCCGAGGAAACACCTTACATCGTCTACAAGAATGATGCTATCCTGTAAAGAAGTAATGGCTTCTAACTCACTCATAAGCGGGCACTCATCATCCTTTCCACCGGCGCCCATGCACCAATGCCCATCAAGCCAGAAAAGCGTTCTGCCCGAGAGCTTGGCGGCCAGCTTTGGCATTTCTTTCTTACTGTCACCTACAATAAATTCAATGTTTTTGCCTGCATCAGGACGAGCAGCTGCGTACTTACTCAGCGTTTCATCAATTTCAATAGTGTAGACTTTTGAAAAATGTTTCGACGCCCATATCGAACTGTTGCCTTTATACGTACCAGTTTCTACAAAATTCGGAATATTGCAATTGGCAATAATACTTGTGATAAGCTTTTGTGGTATTGAAAAACTTACAATGCCCATTTGTTACGGATTTTGGCAATAATACACATAAATCCTTTATCGGCAGTGGTTTGGCTGGTTTGACCGGGAGAATAAAAGTATCATATAGTGAGGAGGTTGATGTTTGTATTACTATCCAACAATCCCGCTCACCATGCGCACAGCCATCCGTATTTGTTCCAAATGTCTTTCTGTGTGGTAGATATTAAAGTATACCCATTCCAGTCGCGTCATTTCTCCGAAGGAACGATGTTTAAAATCGGTACAGCTGGCGTTTATATCTGTAGCGTTTACGATATTCCTCAGTGTTTCGCGCGCTTGCGTAAATTCCGTCACCAGCTCCTCAACCGTTTTCCTTTCTTGCTTAGGTCGTATCGACTCCGGTGAATTCAGCTTCTGTTCCTGGTTGCTTAAGATCTTTTGTATCAGTGGTATTTGTTCTGCAGGGTCGCGCTCGGTTGGTTGTGTATTTCCCTGCAGGATCTTGTTGATCAGGTGTTCCAGCATCAGCAAGTGCACCATCGTTTCTCCGGCCGACCAGCTGTTCTCTCCCGGGCGGTCATTGAGCTGTTTATCGCTGAGACCGTTGATAGCATCAAGTACTTCTGCCGTGGAGGCGTCTATGTCTTGTGTTACTTTTTCTATGGTGTACATGGTAGTATAAAGTTAGGGCTTTAATGAAACGAAAACGAGCTGCTAAGCAGCCCGTTTTCATCATTTTCTGAATTTGTGGTCTCGTATAATAATGAGATTCTTGAGGTCAAAAAGGCTCTCGATATTGAACGCAACCGGATTGCCTGCACGCATTATCGGGTCAAATTTATCGGAGCTGGCTAAAAGTAAATTGAAGCGGCCGACTATTTCTGTTGTTTGTTTCTCTGTAAGTCCAGAAGGACGATCATTACTCATGAAAAACGGCCGTTCGTGATAGACTATCTTACCTTCCTTGTTGACAATAACATTACGCGCGTTCATGATATAAACACCATCGCCCAACTGTTCAAATGCTGGTTGCATCTTGTCAACAATAAATTCCTGTATGGCCAAACGTGTTTTAGTCACCTGTTCCCGTTCAGGGCGTGATAACTCATCTTCACGGTATATATACTCGCCATTCATTTTTGTTGGGAATGAATCGGCGCGTGCGATCTTCAGTATCCACTCTCCGGTCACGGGGTCTTCTACCATTACGGTATCATTGGTTGCCGGGCCCCATAGTTCGAACACATTGCCTTTGTAATGGACCTTGTTTCCTTCCTTACGCTTATCATCAGAAAATGCTTTTTGGGTAAAGAAAATAAAACAGACCAGCAACAGCGGTGCCATGATCAACTGCTTGCCTTTGGCCATTGCAGAAGTTTTACGTGTAAGCATCATGATCCTGTTTTTTATGGGTGAACGATTGAACGAGTGCGATAGGGCAGGGGCTGTGCCGAGCAATGATTGCTCCACGAGAAACTGGCCGTATTCTGCCGGTTGTTTTTCTACAGCAGCATCAGCCTGGTATTCATGCACCATAAGCAGTCGCAAATTGTATAAGTAAACCAGTGGATGGAACCACAGCGCGACCTTTCCGAGCTGCATGATGAGCAGGTCTATAAAATGCAGTGCACGTCCATGGTGTTCTTCGTGGGTGAGTATGATGCGGAACTGGTCTGCAGTGTAGTGGTTCCTCTTGCTAACGAAAATATACCTGAATGCTGAAAAAGGACTGTGTTCCTTATTAGTTTCAATGATCGTCCATACACCGTCTTTTGATTTTTGCCCTTGACGGTAATACGAAGCAATTATCAGGGCGTCGCGACACAATAAGAATGCACTTATAACAGCACCTGCCAGGTAGACAATAAGGCACCATTGCTGCCAGTCTATAGTGGTTGCCTTTGTCCCGGCTTCAACGATAGCCTGGTTAAATGCTTCGGTGCGGGCCGCAGGTGTAGCCATGCCCGCTGCTTCTATTACAGCCGGATCAGTCCAGCGCCACAACGGCAATAGCAGGCCTGCAAAAAATGTAAAGAGCAGGTACAGCCTGTGATAGGTGTGATACGTTTCCTTCCGCAGAAAAATGTCGAAGAGTACAAGGCTTAGCAGCCAGATAGCGGTGGTGTTGAGTAAGTGCTGGATCATGGGTTATGGCTTTTTATTGTTAACTGATTTGAGAAGTTCATTCAGTTCCTTCAGGTCCATGTTTTCGTTCTGCACCAGGAAGCTCACCAGCTTTTTGGGCGAGCCACCAAAGTATTTTTCCATTAAGCTTTTTACACCCTGCTGCGCATATTCGTCTTTGGTTACAATTGGGAAATACTCGTGCGTTTTACCATATGCCTTATGATCGACAAAGCCCTTTTTCTCCAGTATACGCACCACCGACGAAATAGTACTATGTGGCATATCCGGATCGCCAAGCCGATCGATCACATCTCGTACCAGGCACCGCTCCAGTTCCCAGATGATTTGCATTACTTCTTCTTCGGCCTTGGTGAGGGTAGGTAACGATGTTTTTCGTTTCATAACGTAAACTTACGTTACAAGACGTATACATCCAAAACTATATTTTTTAAAAGTCAGTTGGCGTTGACTGTGAGGTCTTTAGGCGTAGCTACTTCTGTAGAGCCCTTTAATTTTTCTGCGCTCTTTCTTTTTCCATGGCTTCAATAGCCGGCAGTTGTTTTTTGTATTCTTCGGCGTTCCACTCCAGCTGCCAGTTGCGCACATAATCGGCCAATGGCCGCAAGCCTACTTCAGCGCGGCGCTTGTCTACATTATCCGGGTCTTCCAGCGGCGATATATAATGCTTGCCGTCTTTGTCGATACCTATCTGGCTTCCGTATACCTGGCGCCTGCCGGTGCGCAACGCCACCCTGTCCTCGAGCAGGGCCAGCGATGAAGATGATGCCTTTTTATTTTTTACAGCCTCCCGCATCATAGGCAGGTATTTCTGTTGCGTGGCTATATCGGCGTGCTGTATCACAAGGAATAGTGCCTGGCTGCCTTCTCCACCAACTACGTCGTAACCTACCCAGCCGTATTTATCCAGGATGGCGGTGACCTTGATCAGATTGATGGAGTCTTTCTCCATGATCGTTTTCCAGAGGGCTTTCGCTTCTTTTGATTCGCGGCCATACTTTGTTTCTACTTCATTTAATTGTGTTCTGTATTTCTGGTCTTCCTGCAATACCGTATCTAAAATTGTCACTAATGGCTTATTCAAATTTGCCTCCGCCTTGTCTTTATTTTGCTTTACCAGGGCTTTTACTTCTTCCCATCTTTTGTCGGCATAGAGGGTCTTCAGGTCTGTGTCAGTTATAAGGTGGTTAAGGTTGGTATAGTTCCCGTTTTTTGCAATGCGGTACAACTGCGAGAAAGAAGAATCCGGGTTCCCGGCCAGCGCCCAGCTGCAAGCTGCATTATAACGGTCGTTTACCATTCCCATATTATTATTGGCCGCAAAGGCTTTTGCATAAGCCTCTCCCGAGTTCTGGTATTTTTTTTCATTATAGAATTTTTCGGCTTCCTTTACCAGGCTGCCATAGGTGGCGTTTTGTGCAAGGGCCGATAGTTGTGGCAACAAGGCCAGGGCAAGCAGGGAAAGTAGTTTCTTCATAATAGGTATAGTTTTGGAGTGAGTGATTAGTTTTTTCTGTGGCCGTGCGACGTTTCGCCAGGGTAAGGCGACATGCTATTTATCATCCGCACGGTATATGTACATGATTATAAAGTTAGCACATCCAGATAAAAAAAAGGACTACCGCAGTAGCCCTTTTCATCATAGGATATTATCCCTATCAAAATAATCATAGTCTATTTTTTCATCAGCGCAAAGTTCAGCACTTCACTCATGTCGCTTACGTAGTGGAACTTCATGCCTTTGATATAGGCTTTGTTGATCTCGTCCACATCCTTCTGGTTTTGCTCGCACAGTATCACGTCCTTAATGCCCGCGCGTTTTGCAGCCAGCACTTTTTCTTTAATGCCGCCTACAGGCAACACCTGTCCGCGCAGTGTGATCTCGCCTGTCATAGCCAGGTAAGGTTTTATTTTCCGGCCGGTAAATGCAGAGGTCAATGCCGTGAGCATGGTGACACCGGCGCTCGGCCCGTCTTTAGGTACAGCGCCTTCGGGTACGTGTATATGTATATTAGTTTCCTCAAACTTCTGGGGGTCTATCTTGTATTCTGTTGAATGAGCTTTCAGATACGACAGCGCAGTAGAAGCGCTTTCCTTCATTACATTACCCAGGTTGCCGGTAAGTGTCAAAGCACCCTTACCGCGCGATAAACCTGTTTCTATAAATAGTATATCACCACCAACATAGGTCCACGCAAGGCCAACTGCAACACCGGGAGGATGCCCTTTGGTATAGATATCGTTGATGAAGCGCGGCTTGCCCAATACTTTTTCTACCTGCTGGTCGCTCACTGTCGGACTCACCTTGTTCTCCATCGCCACATCTTTCGCTACAGAGCGCATGATGCTTGCCGTCAAACGGTCCAGTTCGCGCACGCCCGATTCGCGCGTGTACTCCTGGATGATCTTGTTGATGACTTTATCGTTGAACTTCATCGGCACTTTGTTGAGGCCGTGAAGGTCTTTTTGTTTTGGTATCAGGTGGCGCTTGGCTATCTGTATCTTTTCTTCGGCGCTGTAGCCGGTCAGCTGTATGATCTCCAGCCTGTCGCGCAGCGCAGGTTGTATATCGGCCAGGGTGTTGGCTGTAGCTATGAACAACACCTTCGAGAGGTCGAACTCCAGTTCCAGGTAGTTATCGTAAAACGAATTGTTTTGTTCGGGATCCAGTATTTCCAGCAGGGCAGAGCTGGGGTCGCCGCGGAAGTCTTTACCTATCTTGTCTATCTCATCGAGAATGAACACGGGGTTAGCCGATTTTACTTTGCGCAGCGATTGTATGATACGCCCCGGCATAGCGCCGATGTATGTTTTGCGGTGCCCGCGCAGCTCACTTTCATCGTGCAGGCCGCCAAGGCTCAGGCGCACATACTTCCTGTTGATGGCATTACCAATGCTGCGTCCCAGTGATGTTTTACCGATGCCGGGAGGGCCGACGAAGCAAAGTATCGGCGACTTCATATCGCCTTTCAGCTTCAGCACTGCCAGGTATTCCAGTATGCGGTCTTTTATCCTGTCCATGCCGTAGTGGTCATGGTCCAGTACTTTTTGCGCCTTCTTCAGGTCGTAGCTGTCTTGTGTATACGTGCTCCACGGCAGGTCCAGCATCAGGTCCAGGTGGTTATAGATCACCGAGTAGTCGGGTGTGCTGGGGTGCATACGTTCCAGCTTCTCTATATTCTTCTGGAAAAGCTCCTGGGCCGGTTCCGGCCAAGTGATGCCTTCCGCGCGTTTCTGCAGGTCTTTTATCTCGCGCTCGTTAGGGTCGCCACCCAGCTCTTCGCGTATCGACTTCATCTGCTGCTGCAGGAAGTATTCGCGTTGCTGGCGGTCTATATCTGCACGTGTTTTATTAGTGATCTCGTTCTTCAGTTCCACCAGCTGCAGTTCTGCCTGCAGCAGTTGCAGCAAACGCTCTGCACGTGTTTTGATATCGTTCTCTTCCAGCAGGGCCTGCTTTTCAGTAAGCTTGGCCGCGATGTTGGAGGCAACGAAATGTACCAGGAAAGATTGCTGCTCTATGTTGCGCAGTACGATGCTGGTTTCCGTAGGCATGTTGGGCGACTGCTGTGCGATGCGCTCAGACTGGTCTTTGATAGACGATACCAGCGCATCGAACTCTGCATCTTCCTGCGGAAATTTATCTTCCAGGTAGCGTATCTCTGCAGTGAAGTGCGGGTCTACCTGCGTAAAGGCTTCTATCTGGAAACGCATGCGGCCCATGATGAAGATGGTGGTGTTGCCATCGGGCATCTTTATCTGCTTCACGATGCGGGCCAGCGTACCTACCTGGTACACGTCCTCAGGCATGGGGTCTTCGTTGTTGCTGTCTTTCTGGGCTACAACACCTATCCACTTGCCGGTCTTCTGTGCTTCGGTTATTGCTTTAACAGATTTCTCGCGTGCTACTGTTATCGGTAATACTACATTAGGAAACAGTACAGTATTCCTTAATGCGATAATGGGTACTGCGGTAGGAAGGCTTCCTTTCTCCTGTTCATCCATTTCGTCTTCACCCAGCGGAACGATGGGCATGAATTCCATCTCCTGTTCCTGCACACCGGTATATATATCGAACATTGCTTTCATTTCGGACATTATGACAATTTTTCCCAGCCTTAAACTAATAAACGGGAGGGTAAATATAGTTGTCAATAGCTATGCCACCGCCAAAAACCTGCAAATTTTACAGGTAATTTGTTTTATATCTTTACAGAAATCCCGCACTTATATGAGACTGACTGCCAGCCTTACCGTTTTATCTTTGGCTTTTTGCCTTATCGTTACCCCGGTTTGGGCGCAGGATGACGTGGACGAAGACCTGGATGGTACTACGGAACTGGTAGTGCAACCCCTTGTAAAAGAGAAGACATTTTATGCCAGCAATGCCCTTGATATGGGTATTTTCTCCACTTCAACGCTCGATAAGCCGGGAAATGACGATGCGCTGACACCCCTAAGGTTTACCTGGTTCATCAACTTTGGTATCAATATCAACCACGATTTCAGCAACAACTTCGGTGTATTTAGCGGGCTGGGTATCAAGAATATAGGCTTTATTGAGCGGCACCGCCTGCTGGATAGCACGGTGAAACGCCGGGTGTATACCCTTGGCGCTCCGCTGGGCATTAAAATAGGCAACCTTAAAAAGAGAAATTTTGTGCTGCTGGGTGTCGGCGCCGATCTCGCTTACCATTACAAAGAAAAAGGGTTCACCCACCGGCTCCATAAGGATAAAACAAGGGAATGGTTCAGCGACCGCACACCCCTCATTATGCCGCACGTATTCCTGGGTGCATCGTTCGATCCCGGTATCACCATCAAGGCGCAGTATTACTTCAATAATTTCCTCAATACAGATTTTACCGACCAAATACCTGGTGGCACTATTGATGGTGTCGTTTATCCGCCGATCGATTTCAAACCTTACGCCGGCTACGATGTCAACCTGCTTATGTTTAGCGTCGGCTTCGATCTGCACTACAAAAAAGTGCGTCTCGTAGAGCCAAAGGACAAGGATAAGAGGATAATGTAAAAACGCAAAAAATTCCCCTCCTTAGTTAAGGAGGGGATGTTTGCAGAGAGCCTGAAGGGCTCGTTGCGAACCGGGGTGGTTGGAAGGCTGACCGATGCATCTTCAGCTGAAGTTTAAATCCTCAGCGTTTCAACCACCCCGACCGGCAACGGGCTGTTCGCCCTCTGCCGGTGCGCCCCTCCTTAACTAAGGAGGGGAGTCTACACATTTTACAGCTTCTCCACCTTCACCACACTCCGCTCACCATCACTACCCGTAAGCTGAAGTATATAACTACCCGCCACAAAGCCTGAAGTATTGATAACCTCTTTATCGCTGTTCAAAACACCGCGATACACTTCCTGCCCCAGCACATTTACTATCGTCACCTGCATACCCGCTTCTCCTTCTATTGTTAGCTCGTTGGTAACGGGATTAGGATAGACACGGTAGTGATTATCCGCAATATCATTCACCCCCGTCTTGATATGCACCGTGATCTTGCTGCTTTCTATCTTAGCTGGGTTGGCGCACCATTCGCTGCTGGTTATTTCACAGCTTATTTCGTCGTTGTCTGCCAGGTTGTTGGCGCTCCACACGTTGCTGGTGGCGCCTATGATATTGCTGCCGTTACGCTTCCATTGGTAAGTTGGCATGCTGCCTGCATTGCC
>JAJNBR010000112.1 GCA_021156265.1 Flavipsychrobacter sp. | reverse complement strand
ATCCGCAGGGTGTCCCATGGTGTAGCAATACACGTTGAGGAAGACCCCACTTTTAAAACTGTGAGCATTTTATCTACTAATGACATTAACTGACGTACCATCGCAAAAACCAGAGAATAATGAATCGAAATCCTGTTATATGTTGAGAACAGAAGAGCTTACAACTTATCTTTCAATAGATTAGATTGAAAAAACTATGCCATTCGATTATGGACAAAAAAAAAGGGCGGTGTTAGCCGCCCTTGTATTAACAATCGAAAAACATCTACCTGATCAGGTGGAAAGTTCCTTTTTTTGTTCTTATTTCCTGGTCTTCGCATAGGTATTCGATAAAGAACATGTAAGTATCTTCATCCTGCGCTACGCCTTTGTAAGCGCCATCCCATCCCCCGTCACGCGATTCAGATTTATACAACACTTGTCCGCGGCGGTTCGCGACCATAAACGATAATACCTTTTGTGTACCCGGTGTGATGAGTTTGAACATGTCGTTACGTCCGTCGCCATTAGGCGTAAATGCGTCGGGTGTCATTATATCACAACATTCTTTGGGATTGGCATAGATGCTGTCTTTCGTTGTACACCTTGTCAGCCACCTGTCGGTAACCTGCAATGTTACATAACCCGGTTCGGGTATCTCTGCCTGCACCTCGCTGGTGCTGTTGTTTAAGAAGTATAATACAGGTCTCCAATCGTAAATATAATCAGGGTGCACCTTAGCTGATAAAGTTGAAACGCCGCCAATACAGAAATCGTTTTTTAGTGTGATCGTCGCATCCGGGAAATCTCGTACGAATATCGAACGGGAGAACTCTTTGGCCGGACATTTTTTGTCGCCCTGGATACCCAGAACTATTTTCTTCTCACCACTTTTGTTCCAGGCTAGCTTTACCGGGCTCACATAAGCCGTGTCAGTCAGATCTTTCTCGTCTACCTTCCAGTAAAAAAAGCCATTCTCCTTAGTAATATTTAACGAAACTGTATCTCCAACACAGGCGTATACAGATGATGCCTGGAAGAACGGCTGGGGTGCGGGACGGACATATACATACACTGAATCCGGTATTTCACAACCATTGCTTTGCGCAAGCACGTATACTTTTTTCAAACCCGGCGTACCCCACACCGCAACGATGCTGTCGGTTAAATTGCCTTTTGCGATAGTACCTCCGTCAAGGTCCCAGTAATATTTCGGTTTATGACCGGGAGTTGAGACCGCACGGATCTTTACGCCAGTATTCTGACACACAGTATCTGGCGCTTCAATGTCTGTTTGCATCAGCGGAACTATCGTTATGGTGACTGTATCGACGTCATAACAGCCTACCGTGTCGGTTATCTTAACAGCGTATTTCATGTTGCCTGTAAAAGAAGCTGTTGGAACGGCGCAAGTAGTACAACTCAGGCCGGTTGACGGACTCCATTCATAAGTAAACGGTCCATTGTTACCCGTTGCTTTAGGGTCCAGTTGTGTGCTGGTTGCCCCGGTACAAAGAACCAAATCATTCAGGTTGCTTTGGATAATGGATGATCGAACTTCTGCGAACAAAGTATCAGGACATCCGTAGCCGGGGTAAGGTGCAAGCACCACCGGATATATGCTGCCGGTAGCGGGTGTTGTAACCGTGATCATCTGGGTGTTACCTACCACAGATCCGAACCCCGGAGAATACCAGGTATAGTTTTGAAAACCAGGAGGTGCGGTCAGGTTCACGCTGCCTATATTGTTACATTTATAAGTAAAGCTTTCAAACAATTTACAATCCAGGTCTATATATCCGTAACCGAAGTGCGCTCCCTGAGCACAATCCCCCGTTGCAAAATCAACCGCCACTGTTTTACCTGAGAAATCGGACAGGTCGAGACTGGCAGTTGTCCACTCTTTATACCATACGCCGTTGGTCGTTGACTGTTTAAACCCGGGTAACACCGACGACGCAACGAAATCAAAAGTGGCACACTGTACGCCAACGCCCGTTGCAGAGTCGTAAGCTTTAACCTCGAAGCGGGGTTGGTCGGCTACCGGGTGGCCGGGGTCCTGGAATACGACGGCGTACCTGAAAATAAGAATATACTTGGTAGTGCTGGTTGGCACATGGACATAGTAGCGCGCCCTTTCGGCCTGGGCACCAGTACTGTTGTTACCCAACTTCAATGAATAAACTCCGCCGGGCGCTACCACCGGAAACCCGCCATAGGGATCGGTTCCGGAACCTGTGGTTAGAACGTGTATGCCGCCCACAGCTCCTGAATTTGTAGGCGTAGTGATAGGACAACAGGAACCTGTGAAAAATTGCCAGCTGCTATAATTACCTGCTTCGAAATCGATGTTCGGAGGGCAGTTGACTGACTGGGCATAGCTAAAGCCTGAATGCAAAAGAAGCAATACGAGAAGGGTACGTATAGAGATCATAGGAACGTATTAAGAGTAGTAAATATAATAATAATATGGAAAAATACTACCCTTCCAAACCCTAATTTGACATTATAATGTTGTGATCGTGATGGTCAATGAACTATAGAAGCCACCAGCTTTTTTGTGTATTCATGTACCGGGTGGGTCAAAACCTGGTGCACATCGCCGGTTTCCACGATGTGGCCTGCTTGCATGACTATCACCCTATCACTGATATAATGAACGACTGAAAGGTCGTGCGAGATGAACAGGTAGGAAAGCTCGAATTCAGCCTGTAGCTCTTTTAGCAGGTTAAGTATTTGCGCCTGCACGCTCACATCCAGTGCCGATACACTCTCATCGCAGATCAGCAACTTCGGACGAAGGGCCAGTGCACGCGCGATCCCTAACCGTTGCCTTTGTCCGCCTGAAAACTGGTGCGGATAGCGTCGGAACGCATCGGAAGGTAAATGAACCAGGTCAAGCAAACGCCGGGCTTCCCGCGTGCGCTCTGCTGCAGGAACAATATTATGCGCCATTAATGGCTCCTGCAACATATCGCCTACAGACATCCGCGGATTTAGAGAAGCAAACGGGTCCTGGAAGATCATTTGAATATCTTGCCGCACCTTGCGCCACTCTCCGGCCGAAAGGCGCGCCAGGTCCTTTCCGTCAAAGATCATTTGTCCCTCACGTATAGGAAGCAATCCCATGAGGCTACGGCTCACAGTACTTTTCCCGGAACCGCTTTCGCCAACCAAGCCTAGCACCTCTCCTTTCTGCAAGGTAAAAGACACACCATCTACAGCCTTGTAATGGTGCAGAGGCTTGCCCAACCAATTCTTTTCGTCGGCAAACCATACTTTCAAATCGTTTACGGTAAGCAACGGTTCTCCATGCGATATCGTTACGGAAGGGGTCAACGCTATCCTTTCGTCTTGCTGCTTCCCGTCCATAAAATCAGCTATCACCGGTAGCGGACTGCCTTTGTGTTCTGCCGAGGGCTTACAGGCCACCAGCGCCCGTGTGTACGGGTGGGTAGGCTCCGAAAAAACAGCTGCAGCATTGCCGTACTCAACGGCCTGACCTCGGTACATCACCAGTGCGTCATCGGCTATTTGCGCAGCCAGAGCCAAGTCGTGCGTAATAAAGATCATTGCAGTTTTGCTTTCCTGCTGCAATTCCTGCATCAAGTCTATTACTTCCTTTTGCACCGTGACGTCCAAAGCAGTAGTTGGTTCATCTGCTATCAGCAATGCGGGCCTGTTACACATCGCCATGGCTATCATCACACGCTGTTTTTGGCCGCCAGACAGTTGGTGCGGGTACCGATTGTATATCCTTTCCGGATCTGGTAAGCGCACCCTACTCAACCAATCGATAGCCAGCAGTTTGGCTTGCTTTGCCGAAAGAACCTGGTGAGTAAGGATAGTTTCAGTTAGCTGTTTTCCTATCTTCATTACGGGATTAAGCGAACTCATAGGCTCCTGGAATACCATCCCGATCAAATTGCCACGTATGCCTTGCCATTCGGAAGCCGTAGCCGTATGTAAGGAATATGCCCTCTTATTGTATAATTCAACCGTACCCTGCGTTCTGGCATTGGCGGGCAGCAACCCCATCAGCGACAGGGCAGTAAGGGATTTGCCCGATCCGCTTTCACCAACGATAGCAAGCGTTTTGCCTTTTTCAAGTGAAAAAGAAAGGTCGTCAACCGCTACAAACTCTCTCTCACCCATAAAAGCGATATTCAAATCTTTCACCGATAGAACCAGTTGGTCACGCATCAAAATCTCAGGTGTTTTACTGTCAAACCGTCATTTATCAGCTGTTTGAGCGAATCAATGCCAATTCGCACGTGCATTTCCACATACTTACTAGTAGTGGCAGTATCACCCTCGGCGGTTTTTACGCCTTCGGGTATCATCGGCTGATCAGATACCAGCAGCAGTGCGCCTGTAGGTATTTTATTGTAGAAGCCAACGGAAAAGATCGTGGCAGTTTCCATGTCTATTGCCATAGCACGTATCCGTCGCAGGTAGTCCTTGAAACCGTCATCATGCTCCCACACCCGGCGGTTAGTTGTATACACAGTCCCCGTCCAGTAATCACGGGCATAGTCTCTTATCGTGGTCGAAATGGCCTTCTGTAAGGCGAAGGCGGGAAGAGCCGGCACCTCAGGTGGAAAATAGTCCCCACTAGTACCATCGCCTCGTATCGCTGCAATCGGTAGTATCAAATCGCCGACTTTATTTTTCTTTTTTAAGCCTCCGCATTTGCCCAGAAATAAGACTGCTTTGGGATTAATAGCCGACAGCAGGTCCATAGTAGTAGCAGCGCTCGCACTTCCCATACCAAAGTTTATCAGTGTAATGCCATCGGCAGTAGCGCACTGCATTGGTTTATCCAGGCCGATAATGGGCACCTGGTGCATATCGGCGAACAGTTTTACGTAATTGCTGAAATTGCAGAGTAAAATATAATCTCCAAATAGATCCAAATCCTGTCCCGTGTACCTTGGTAACCAGTTTTGTACAATTTCCTGTTTGGTCTTCATAGATGTAATAAAATTAACTCAAAAAACATACCGCAACAGGTGTTGTCCTTAATTACACCGGAGTTTTTACTTTTACTCCTGATGATCAGCCTCAATTTTTCAGAAATTAATCTAAAATTCAAACAGGAGAACGGTAAGACGCTGGTTTTTGACCCTGTAAGAAAAAAATGGCTGATACTTACACCCGAGGAACATGTGCGGCAGTATATGCTTGCCTACTTGCGGGACATGATGAATTATCCAATGAGCCTTGCTGCGGTTGAGAAACGCATTAATATCGGTCCTATGATCAAGCGGTATGATATCGTGGTATATAACCGCGATCATGAGCCATGGATGCTTATAGAATGTAAGGCACCTGAGATACCTATCTCTGCCGATACACTGCACCAGCTACTGCAATATCATAATGCTGTACCTTGTCTTTATTGGGTACTCACCAACGGGCATCAAACATTTTGCGCCGACGCCTGCGATGTAAATGCGATTAAATGGCTGGAGCAGCTACCTACGTATCAAGGCTGAATATTTACGGTTATAAAACGATTCAAGCGCTCTCTGCACAACGTTGTCAGTCTTTGTTTGCACAGAATAATACCCGTTATTATGAAATAATATTCGCGCCAGTTGCGCTTTCAGGTGTTGGCGAAAATATTGTGCATTAGCTGTGTTCGCGAGCACAGCCTGCGTAGTTTTTCGCACTTGCGAATTTAACGTTGACATGTATCGTTCAGACAATGCTACGGCATCAAATCCACTTTGAAACTGGCTAATAGTTTTGTACCGGCCAAGCTCAGCCCGGTGCCTCATGAAATAATCCCAGACAAAATTCTTTACATTATCGCTAAATGTAACATTGAAAATACCAGACGAAAGGCGGCTGGTGTCATAGGGTACATATACATCGGGGTTAATGCCGCCGCCACCATACACTACACGCTTTCCAGCTGTGTAGTATACCGTGGTGTCTTCTTTAGTTATGGTGTCCTGTCCTGTTAGTTCGCCGGTCTCAAAACGGTGTGCAAAATCTGCGGCATAAGCGTCTTTGCCTTTTGCGAACGAGCGTTGAATACTTCTGCCTGATGGAGTATAATACTTGGCGATCGTCAACCGCAAGCCTGAACCATCTTCCATATCATACTGCTCCTGTACCAGCCCTTTACCATAGGTTCTGCGTCCTACTATCACGCCGCGGTCCCAATCCTGCACAGCGCCTGCCAGTATCTCGCTGGCCGATGCGGAACTCTCATCTACTAGCACTGCCAGCTTCCCATTTTCAAACAAACCTTTGCGATTAGCTTTATAGTCGCGGCGTGGTGAGCTTTTGCCCTGCGTATAAACAAGCAGTTTTTCATCATCAATAAAGTCGTCGGCAATATTGGTGGCTGCATCCAGGTAACCACCCGGATTCTGGCGCAGGTCAACGATCAGTTGTTTCATTCCCTGGGCAAGCAATCCCTTAATAGCCTTTTCAAACTCTTCGTACGTTGTCGCGCTAAACCTGTTGATCTTAATAAACCCGGTAACACTGTCGAGCATCAGGTTGGCCTCCACACTGTATATAGGTACTATATCCCTTTTGATAGCCACTTGTTTGAACTGACCCGAGACCGGATCTTTAAGTGTTACTAACACACGGCTATACTGCTTGCCTTTCAGCATGCTTATGATACGCTCGGACGTAATTCCTGTACCTGCCACTACGCTGTCTGCTACCTTTATCAGTTGATCACCCAAACCTACACCTGCACGCTCGGCCGGTCCCTGGGGAATTACGGAGGTAACCTGTATGGTATCCCGGATGATCGCAAACTCTACGCCGATCCCGAAAAAGCCTCCCTCAAGGTCTTCATTTACTTCATCGTATTCATCTGCGGTAATGTATACTGTGTGGGGATCAAGGTGACTCAGTATGCCATTGATAGCATCTTCGTACAGCACATTGGTATTGACCGTATCTACATATTTTTCACTGATCAGGTCAATGATCTGCTCTAGCCTGTCATTGCGTTCTATTACGGTCTGAATGTCTCTTTTCTTTCGCAAAGTATCGCGCAGGTTAAAGCCGAGTACCATTCCCGCGATAAGGATCATAGAGAATAATAGCGGCATCCAAACCTTCAACCTACTCGATCGTTTTACATCCATTTCTTTCCAAAAAGCAGCGCAAAGTTAGCAGCATTTTACTGATTAAATTATAATCCATAAATATTAAGCCATAGAGACCAAGCTGCTACGAACATTAGCGGACAGAATTAGGAAATTGTTTCCAGGAACTGCAAATTTGTATATCAATACTTGCCATGCCATCATTACTTCTTGCTGAGAGCGGCTCTACAAAAACCGACTGGTGCCTTTTACAGAAAGGCAAAAAGCCGGTTCACTTTAAGACCTCGGGTATCAACCCCTACTTGCAAAAGCATGAAGAGATCACGTCGGTATTGGAGCATGAGCTAGAATGGAATTTTAAAGTGCAGCTGGACGCGATCGCATTTTACGGAGCTGGGGCTGGACAAGATACAAAAAAAGAAGAGCTGGCTTTCATACTCAGGCAGTATTTCGGCATCAAAAAGATCGATGTCCAGTGCGATATGATGGCCGCTGCGCGCTCTATGTGCGGAGAGAACAAAGGCATTGTATCCATCCTGGGTACCGGCAGCAATTCCTGTTATTATGATGGCAAGAAGATAAAAAGCAGGCAAGTCTCGCTCGGTTATATAGCCGGCGATGAAGGAAGCGGAAATGCTTTAGGCAAAAAAGTGCTTCAGTATTACGCCTACCACACCTTCGATGCCGAGCTCAAAGCAGCGTTTGAACAGCTATTTGGTGATGATATAGGAATGATTGTCAACAAGCTATATAAAGAGCCATTCCCAAACAGATACCTGGCCAGTTTTGTCAACTTGCTGAAGGAAAACCGGGGGCACTTCATGGTGGAGAATATTATTGAAGACTGCCTCGGCGACTTCTTCTACCAGCATATCCAGAAATACCGCGAAAGCTGGAAGCTGCCTTTGTATTTTACCGGCTCTGTTTCATACGAGTTTAAGGACGTGATAGCTGCACTGTGCGATCAATATGAGTTGGAGCTTGGCAACATCGAAAAAGCTCCCCTCGATGGTCTTATCGATTATCACAAAAAGCAACTACAATAACACTATAGCCGGCTTAAAAAAACAAGGAACACAAAAAAAGCCCCGCAATTAGCGGGGCTTTTCATTATCGAAAAGATATTAATCTCTCCTCAGGTTAGGGAACGGAGGTGCCACGTTAGCAGGACCTTCTTCACCTTGCATAGCAGAACGATACATAACAGAATTTGCATCGCCGGCCTGGCCGTATTGGAAGATAAAGCGGTTACGATCGATACCGTGTTTTTCGCTCATGTACTCGATGATGCTGTTAACACGATCCCAAGAGCGTTGTTGCTGTACTTTGCTAGCGTTACCAGAACCTGTGATAACTACTTTACAAGTTGGGTTAGCCTGCATTTGAGCAGCCAACGTAGCCAACAGCGCTTGTGAACTTGTGCGGATGTTAGAAGAGTTGTTGTCGAATGTAATGCTACCGGCACCGATGTTAGCGCAAGCAGATACAGTACCGCAACCTTCTGGACAAGGACATTTACCTACGCCATCAGCATCAACAGGTTGG
>JAJNBR010000111.1 GCA_021156265.1 Flavipsychrobacter sp. | reverse complement strand
GAAGCAAGCAACCGGATCGCCGTTTCTGTTACCGTGCCTACAAGGCTTGCTATGTCTTCACGGGACAGAACCACATTAATGGTGGCGCCATCAGCTTCGCAACCATACTTTTCTTTAAGCAATAGCAAAGCCTCAGCCATACGTTCACGTACTGGCTTCTGAGCAAGGTCAGTTATCGTTTGTTCGGCGTGCCCAAGTTCGGTTGCAAGTAGCTTAATGATCTGAGTTGAAAGATTACTGTTGGTTTCTATCGCTTTAAGAAACGTGTCTTTCGGAATAAAACAAAGCCTGGATTCTTCAATGGCGACGGCGTTTGCTGTATATTTTTCTCCTCCCAGTAAAGCGCGGTAACCGATCAGGTTGCCGTTTATCAGCAAACGAACGATCTGCTCTTTACCATCGTTGCCTACGTGAACTACTTTCACTTTCCCTTCGTTAATACAATAGATGCCGGTGGGGAAAGAGTGTTCACTGAAAATGGTCTGCCCCTTCTTAAAAACAATACAAGACTTATGATTGTCAAACTCGTCGAGGGCATTGTTTGTTAGAGAGCAAAATGTAGATTGGTGCCGTGTCTTACACGAAATGCAACTCTCGTAAAATGTGTTCTTTATCCTATCCAATGGGCCGGATCTTTTAGTTGTCGGTTACAAAATGACGAAATTGGCCACCATGGGATGATGACGGCGGTCAGGCTGTTTTATGAGTTACGTCAGGATTTCGGGGGCGACTGTAAACTTCTTGAGAGATAAAAGAGTTGACGGTTTATGACTTAAGTCATATTTCACGTTTTCGTGCACGTCTAACTTTACACCCGGCAGCACTATGCTATTGGCGAAATAGCTGGTCATAGTTTGCAGGAGTCAAGTCTTAAAATATTCAATTTTGCATACATTTCATATTCCCGTTTTGGGTTTGGGGTACAGTATCGACACACCAGTTAAAGTTGCCCGTTTTGGTATTTCTTCAGTTGTTTCGATAATAGAAGATGAGCTCATAGAGCAGATGCGCGAGTTTCATTGTGGCCAACATGGAGAACAGTACGTTCCAATATCGGTTAATGAGGACGATTATCGCGCCAGGCGGATAACGGAATATCTCAATTTGCTGGACCGCATTGTAGCAAAACAGGTAGATACGCTGAGATCATTGCCCTTTGAGGACGGCGCCGAAATCGTAAAGTACTTTGAGCTATTGCCATCTACATCTGAGGCAAGGCAGCTATATGACCGAATGCAAACCCTGCCGGAAGGACAAGGCAAATCCGTATTGCAGCAAAAGCTTCGTACATTGATAACACCCGGGGCCATCGATGTAAACATTATGGCGAAAGTGGATAATCAGAATTATGGCAAAAACGGAGACCCATTACCGCCGGAATATTCCGATGCTATGTCAGCCTTACGTGGTTTTGCTAATAGTAGCCTAAGGTCGTCTGTTGTCTTTTCAGCAGGGTATAATCCCAGGCTATATAACTACATAGAATCGTTCCCTGATTTCCTTCCGGATAACGATGGAGAAATAAGGAAGAAGATCATCATCAAGGTCAGTGATTACCGTTCCGCTTTACTACAGGGGAAAATACTGGCTAAACGCGGGCTTTGGGTGTCGGAGTTCAGGATCGAGTCGGGTCTTAACTGTGGTGGCCACGCGTTCCCGACAGACGGCTTATTGCTTGGCCCAATTCTGGAGGAGTTTAAACAAAACAGGGATGGTCTTGCGCTGGAGTTGTTTGGTATGTGCAGTGCTAGTTGCAAAAACTATCGGGACCAGCCTGAGCAATTGATAACAGTTCAGGGTGGGATAGGCACTCACCTGGAGCAACAGTTCCTGCTTGACTACTACAGTGTCGACCGCACCGGGTGGGGAAGTCCGTTTTTGCTGGTGCCTGAGGCTACTAACGTGGACAATACAACGCTGTCGCAGTTGGCCAGTGCAAAACCGACCGACTATTTTCTAAGTAACGCATCGCCATTAGGTGTTCCTTTCAACAACTTCAGACACAGCTCCTCGGAGGAACAGAGAAAGCTTAGGATCGAGAAAGGTAGGCCTGGCAGCCCTTGCTATAAAAAATACCTCTCATCAAATACGGAATTTACTGACCGGCCGATCTGCACTGCTTCCAGGCAATACCAAAAACTAAAAATAGACGAGCTAACTGCGAAGAATGACGAAAACATTGGGCAGCAGATTGCGAGTGTTTTAGAAAAAGACTGCTTATGTGAGGGGCTGGTTGCACCCGCACTGCTGAAAAATGGCATGCATCCTTCGCATAATCTAAAAGCCGTCACGATTTGCCCGGGGCCAAACCTGGCATATTTCTCCGGCATATTTTCCTTGCGGCAAATGGTAGGGCATATTTATGGAAGACGCAACCTCCTGAACAATGAACCACGGCCAAACTTGTTTATCAATGAATTGAACATGTATGTTGATCATTTCAGGAAAGAAGTAGGTAAAGTCATTGCCATCTCCACACCCAAGCAGCTTAAGAATGTGCAGGCATTTAAGGGAAACCTGCTAACTGGTGTTGATTATTATAACAGGTTGTTGCACCAGATGGTTAACTGGGAGGCAGACTATTTAAAAAAAATGAGACACCAACTTGCGGATATCCGCAGCCAGCTGCAATCTATCACGCTGCCAGGTAATGCTGTTGTATGTTGATCAAAAAGAGCACGACTATGCTTGCTATGAGAATGAAATCGCCTGTGGAGTCGGAAACGACAATGACGGAAGTGGTATATCCGAACGACGCAAACCCGATGGGTATGTTACAGGGCGGCAGGCTGGTGCAATGGATGGATACCGCATCGGCCGTATGCGCCCAGACACATGCCGGGCGGATAGCGGTTACGGCGCTGCTGGATAAGGTTGTCTTTAAAAGTCCTGCGAAAGTCGGCGATATTATTACAATTAAAGCACGGCTCGTTGCTACGTTCCGTACATCAATGGAAGTGTTTGTGCAGGTATGGGCCAGGAAAGTGATAGGCGGCGATGTAAGCCCGGTCTGTGAGGCCTTTTTCACTTTTGTGGCCCTTGATGGCAATGCGAATCCGGCACTGGTTCCAAAGCTTAAGATAAAAACAACTGAAGAGCAAGCCTTGTTTGACCAGGCAGAATCGAGGAAGCTGCAGCGCACTACAAATGGGTAGAATATAGGAATGACAGAAGCTTTGCAACAAGAAATTTCAGATTTCATTCGCGGCAGTAAGGTAGCGACCATTAGCTGTAGCGACGGTTCATTTCCACATTCCTTTTGCTGTTTTTACGCCTGTTCTGAAGATGGCGTACACCTGGTATTCAAATCCAAACAGGACACAAAACATTGCCGCATTCTCCGGGGCAATCCCTGCGTTTCTGGCACTATTATTTCCGGCAGCGCGACAGCTTTCAACAATACAGGTATTCAGTTTGAAGGGGGGATTGTTCGAAATCCAGCTTGGGTTAAGCAGGTGTATTACCAGTTGTTTCCGTTGGCTGTTGTTATGCCGGGAGATATTTATACGATTAGGATGGACAAGATCAAATATACACGCACTATCAATGGCAAGCGCATAAAGTACGCATGGACGAGATAGTTGTAATTTAATACGGTTGTTATGATGTTAGTTTTTAAAGAGTTTAGCTTCGATGCGGCGCATTACCTGCCGCATTTACCTGATGGACATAAATGCAGAGGGCTGCACGGTCACACGTACCGGCTAAAGGTATTTGTTGCCGGTGAAATGAACGACTCATTGGGTTGGGTGTTAGACTTTGCCGAGCTTAAAAAGATCATTTTGCCCCTGATAGACTTGGTTGATCACAAACTAATAAATGAGGTCGAAGGTCTTGATAATCCAACATGCGAGGTATTAACCCGGTGGTTTTGGAATAAAATAAAGCCTGTTCTCCCTCAATTGCATAAGATCGAATTATATGAAACTTTAACGTCCGGAGCTGTTTACTCTGAGTAATAACTGCTATTCTGGTCTTCCCAGTGCAGGGTTAGTGATGAACGTAGAGTCGGTAAATGTCTTCAGGAAGGCAACGAGTTGCTTTCTCTCTACGTCGGATAACCTGAGGCCATTTTCCTTGCCGGGTTTCGTCATCACAGGGTCCAGTGTGCTCACTCTGCGCACGCCACTATTATAGAACTCCACCACCTCTTCAAGAGAAGTGAACCTTCCATCGTGCATATACCTATCTCGCAGTGCTACGTTTCTCAGGTTGGCGGTTCTGAATTTGCCCATGTCTGCCTGGATACCGGTAACGTTGAACAATCCCTTGTCAATATCACGCGAATACAAGGTGTCAAGGCCAATGTTATGAAACAGGTTGTCAGTCAGGATAGGATTAACGTGGCAGTGGAAGCAATCACCTTTTTCAGTTGTGAATATCCGGTAGCCCTCGTATTCGTCCTTGGTAAAGTTGATCTTGCCCTGCAGGAATTGCTCGTACCGCGTGTCTTTAGACACCAGGGTCCTGATAAACTGTGCCAGCGCATAAGATAACTCTTTATAGGTAATGTTGTCGGCCCCATAGTATTTCTTAAACAGTTCACGATACTTTGCACTTGCGTTCATTTTATTCAGATCGGTGCCAAAAAACTCGCTCACTTCGAATAGCATCAGGTCTTCCACCGTTCCTTTTTTTGATCCATCCCACATGTAATTTGTGTACCAGGCCAGGTTAACATGAGGAAGTACCGGCATAGTATTAGCGTATAAGCCCGGAACGGTAAATCCTTTCTCTTGCAGATGGCAAGAGGCGCAAGCCCTTCCATCGTTCGAAAGTATCGGATCATAATACAACATACGACCCAGTTGTATGCGTTCTTCATACAACTTATTGTCATCGGCGATATACGCCTTTGGAAAATACGCGGGATACGGGAGTTCGTAAGGAGTCATTTTTACTACGGAGGTGTCGGAAGGGGCTGGTTGGGGCGCCGGAGGATTGTCTTCCTTCTTGCAGGCAGTGACAACAACTGCAAGTGTTATGGATAATATCGTGGCGAAGAGTATATTTCGCGATACCATAATTCAATATTTAACGGTTATTTCTTACTAAAAACGTCTTTACCATTTTCTTGCAACTTTAGCATCAGCAAATCATCGCCCATGCTGTATACACCATCTCTGGCAAAGTCGTAGACATGGGGATCGCGGAACCATTCGTTCACGTTCATCGTCATTAAAAGAGGCAATGTGTTGTTCTCGCCGTGAAGGTATGCGCAACGCATGCCGGCCTGCACCTGGAATCCCGGGCTGCCGAGGTGCATAGCAAACCCGGAAGTTTGTGCCCCATCAGACCAGCGACCTTCCAGTTTTAAAAAGTGGTATCCGCCACCCATCATTTGAGGCCAGTCCATCACAACGTTTTCCATTGTTGACGGCAAGCCGCCGGGCATATTATATTTCGGAGTTACACCAATAAGGAACGATATCGAGTCAATGTACTTAAATGGGAAGTCCACGATCGTAAATACATCTTTTCCAGGTACACGGGCGTCTATATAGATCGCGGTGTCGATATAAGTTATCAACCGACCATTGCCATAAAATTTCAGATCGCTCAGGTAGTACTGCAATTTCTCAATACCATATGTATTCTCGGCTTCATTCTTGTAAAGGAGCCTATCCCACACCATTTCTTTCCCGTCCACGCTATGGCTTACCTGCACTTTCAAATCGCCTGATCTTTTTTCCTCGTTTTTCTTGCAACCAAAGAGCAGCGCTACGGCCAGCAGGCCTATTATAGTATATGACGTTGTTTTCACAATCTGTTATTTCCCTGCAATTTCAATTAACATCTAGGAAGAAAATATGACAAATGTCATAAAATGGCTTAGGTCATTGAGCATACTGATTATCGTCACGTTTGGGTTAAATATGTCAATATAATTTGCATGCAAAATGAAGAGTTCTGTATGGAAGACATGAAACTGTTGGAGAAATACAATATTCCGGTTCCCCGTTACACTAGTTACCCAACAGTTCCTTATTGGAATGACAGAATTGATGTTGAAGCATGGTCTAAGACGTTTACGGAGTGTTTTCGAAAGAATAATGCAGATGGGGGAATAAGCCTTTATATCCACTTGCCCTTCTGCGAGTCACTTTGTACTTATTGCGGCTGCAATAAAAAAATAACAACCAATCATGGTGTAGAAGCAGGTTATATCGAAGCCATTTTGAAAGAGTGGCAGATGTATTTGGCGCTTGTTGATGGGAAGCCTGTAATAAAAGAGCTACACCTTGGTGGAGGAACACCCACGTTCTTTTCAACTGACAACTTAACGCGACTGGTCACTGGTATACTTGATAACACCCGAAAGGTTGACGATGTTGAATTCAGCTTTGAAGGCCATCCCAACAATACAACACGTGAGCATTTACAAACACTATTCGATCTTGGTTTCAGCAGAGTAAGTTTCGGGGTACAGGATAATGATCCCGAAGTGCAGCGTGTCATAAACAGGATTCAGCCATTTGAAAACGTTGCTGCAGTGACTGCGACGGCAAGAGAAATTGGCTACAGGTCGGTGAATTTTGACTTGATCTATGGATTGCCATTACAGCATTTGGAAGGGATGAGGAAAACCATAGCCGACTGCATAAGCCTGAAACCTGACAGGGTGGCCTTTTATAGTTATGCGCACGTTCCCTGGACCAGTCGTGGTCAACGACTATTTGACGAAAATGACCTCCCGGCTGCAGAGCTTAAACTCCGGCTATATGCGGAAGGAAAGAAATTGTTTACGGCTGCAGGCTACAGTGATATAGGTATGGATCATTTCGCTCTGCCGGGCGATTATCTGCACCAGGCATGGCAGGCAGGCGGCCTGCATCGCAACTTTATGGGCTATACTACCCAGAAAACGAAAATGATGATCGGACTTGGGGTCTCAGCGATCAGTGACTTGGGTTGTGCATTTGGCCAAAACACTAAAACCATCCAGGATTATTACAGATCAGTAGACAGTGGACATTTACCGGTGCAAAAAGGTATAGTTCTCAACGACGAGGATGTTCTGTTCAGAAAGTACATACTTGATCTGAGTTGTAATGGTCACACAGTGTTCGCACATGAATATTACGACGTTTTGAAGGAGTTCACCTTCCCCCAATTGGCAGCGCTGGAAGCCGACGGTTTGATTGAATGGACAGAGCACGAGGTAAAGCTAACAGGCGCCGGCAAACAATTTCTTAGAGTGGTGTGCAGGACATTTGACCTGCACCTGTTACGAAGCGTAGAGGCCGACAAATCTCAAATGTTCAGTAAGGCAGTATAATGGGTGAACTTCATTTTTTTAGCAAAAAGTGATTGTAATCTATTACAACACTTCACGTTTAAAGCTAGAAAGCTTCAAATGTGTTCAAACTTGTCTATGACGTGTGCTTGGAATTGTCGAGTTCCTAGCGTCTTCAGTCTAAAATATGTGCCTTTCCATCAATCAAAATCGTACCTTTGTAAAGCGAGGTAAACCTGGGTAATTTTTGGACGATTTTTAGGCAAATTCCCGGAAATTAATCGAGTAAAAATCGAATAAAAACAAAGGCCCGCGGGTTTCAGGCGATTTTCTGAATCCAATCCGGAGCATCATTACATTACCGTTAAATGGCCAGTGAGATGAGGCCATTGGAGAGTTGGACGCCGGCAAGAAATGGAATGATTGTCAGCAGCAGAGTAAATAGATCTCATAGCTTTTGTTTTCGATAAATATCACGCATGAGGATGATCAATCTCGGTAATTGCCGGAATGCACATCAGTCACAAACGGTAGATATGGGTTAACTTAGAATTTCTTAACTGCTACTTATGCTTGATATCGTAATTGAGGCACGTAAAGCTAATATCGGTCCCGGCCTGAAAGTTAATCGTATACTGCCGTTCCGGCTCAAGCGCATGGTGGGGCCTTTCATTTTTATGGATCATGCAGGTCCGGTCAGCATGCCGATACCAACGGGTATCAGCATGGATGTATTACCTCATCCTCATATCGGTCTTTCTACCGTCAGCTATTTGTTCGATGGACAGGTGACGCACCGCGATAGCCTGGGGGTCGAGCAAGTGATACGTCCCGGCGAAGTGAACTGGATGACCGCAGGGCGTGGCATATCGCATTCTGAGCGTTTCGAAGATCCTGCTATGCGTAGCGGTTCGCTGGAAATGATACAGACCTGGGTAGCACTGCCCGAAAAAGATGAAGAGCAGTCACCGGCATTTGATAACTATCCAGCAACCGAACTTCCGGTATTTACCGACACCGGCGTATGGATGAGATTGGTAGCGGGCAACGCGTACGGACTTTCTAATCATGTCAAAACACATTCACCACTGTTTTACCTCCACGTAGTGCTGGATGCCGGTGCACGGTTTGGTCTTCCCGACAATTATAGCGAGCGAGGTGTGTATGTGGTGAAAGGAACTGTTGAGGTGAATGGGAGCCTGTCGGTGAGCGGCATATCTGGTGGAATTTTGTTTCGTCGCGTAAGGATCGGATAGAACAGGCCAAGGCTGACTGGAAAGCCGGGCGCATTATATTGCCACCAAACGATAACGAGGAATTTATACCTCTTCCGGAAGACAAGTCGAAGCCTGCAAACGCGGCACCGCCGCCTCCTGAATGCCTTTCGTAGCTGATTGCGCTAAACAAACAAAGGTTGTGTAAGACTACACAACCTATTGTTCAGACCTCCGTTGGAAACGGGTTAGTAATAATTAGTTCTATTTGGTCTTAGTTCCTTCAGCGTCGCTCTTCATTTTGCCATCACCGTCTTTTACCTTGGTTTCATCGCCATCCATCTTGGCCTTGCTGCCATCGGCATTCTTTACTTTGATCTTGTCGCCCTCTATTTTGGTTTTGCTGCCGTCTGCATGCTCTATCTTCACATCATCCTCATCCACTTTGATCTTAGACTCATCCAGGCGCCATCCTCCGTCTACATCGTGTATAATAGCCTGGTTGACGTTCTGCCCGGTTTTGCCATAAAAAGTATCAAGCGTTGTAGCGTCTACATAAAACTCAACAGGGTTACCTGAAGCGTCTATATACAAGCCGGTAGCTGCATCGCGTGTTACAGTTGCGCCTGTTTCAGGATCGATATAAGTGGTTGTAGTAACATCGGTCGATACATCTAAAGAGTCAGACGATGTGGTCGTACTTTCATCAGTGTTGCTGCACGAGGTAAAAAAAACCACAGAAACAGCGATGAACAAAATAGCCAGAAGCTTTTTCATAATGTATATGTTTTTGAAACAGTATTAGTATAAATTCTTTGCCAGCAAATCCGTGGAAATTGCCGCTGGCAGCCAGCGTCTTACACTCTCTTTGCAGGGGCAGGTATAGTTTTTTAACATGCTAGTGACATTCTTAACTATACCCCATGATAATACTGTTATATCTGTTCAGCGCTACTATCATCTTGTTGCCCCTTATCATCTGGTATATGGAAAAGCAGCTTAAATAGCAGGAACGAAAAAGAGAACTATTTTTTAGGTACCGGTGGTTCCATAACATGACCGCACTTCTTGCAGGTGCGCTTGTCTAGGTCTGAGTAAAAGCGCTCCATTAATGGTGGCAGCTGCGATACAATATCGGTTAGTTCAAAATGCTCTTCGTATAGTTTTTCGTGGCAGTTCTCGCAATACCAGATAAAGCCGTCTATTTCCTGGTTTTCGCGCACTTTTTCAATAACCAGGCCTACCGTATTAGCGCCCCGCTGAGGAGAATGCGGTGTTTTGCCGGGCAGCAGGAACATCTCGCCCTGCTTTATGGGAATGTCAACTATTTTACCATCCTCGTGTATCCTCACTACCACGTCGCCTTCCAACTGGTAGAACAGCTCTTCACTTTCATTGTAGTGAAAATCCTTGCGGCTGTTAGGTCCGCCTACTACCATCACAATGAAATCGCCGGCCTCTTTATATACCTGTTGGTTGCCAACCGGTGGTTTGAGCAAATGACGATTTTCTTCTATCCAGTTGTGCAGGTTGAAAGGACGTTTAACAGCCATATGAGTGTGTTTAGATAAAGTACTACTGGTATGTTTTGAGGATCTTCATCTTCACGGTTTCTATCCTCGTTTCGGTCACTAAAAGTATGTCAAATTCGTAATGATCGATAATGATGCGGTCTTTTATTTTCGGGATGGTCTCGTGGTGAGAAATGATGTATCCTGACAGAGTTTCTGTCTCGTCCTCCGGAAAGTTGAAACCGTATTTCTCATTAAGATAATCGAGCTCCATGCGGCCTGAAAAGATATACTCGCTCTCTGCTATTTGTTTTTCAACGTGTTCCTGTACATCATACTCATCGTTGATATCACCGAATATCTCTTCCAGTACATCCTCCATGGTAACGATGCCTGAAGTGCCGCCAAACTCGTCTATTACCCAGGCGATACTTTTGCGCTCGCGGGTAAAACGGTTCATCAGGTCTACGGCGCTCATGGCCTCAGGTACGGCCGAAATGCTGTGCAGTATTTCTTTGATCGCTTGTGGTCTGCGGCTGAGGTCAAGGTGATGCAGGTAGCCAACAATGTTATCGATACTGCCTTCATACACGATGATCTTCGAAAGCTTGGTTTCAATGAACTTGTTACGTACTGTGGCAACAGGGGTGCCTATCTCCACAGCTTCTACCTCGTTGCGCGGTATCATGCATTTGCGCACCTTCACATTTACCAGGTAGAGCGCGTTCTCAAACAGTTCTGTGTTTACCTCGTTGCTGTCCGTTTCGTGTCCGTGTAGGGTTTGTTTTACGAATACTTCAAGGTCCACGCGGTTAAAGACAGGTTGATTCTCTTTAATGCGGACGTTGAACAGGTATTTCAAAATAAACTCCGAGATAGAAACGAATATTTTAGCAAAAGGGTAGAGGATGTAGTAAGATATCAGCATCGGGAAGCTGAAGATCGCCAGTACTTGCTCAGCCTTTGTGCGAAATACAGCCTTCGGCAGAAACTCGGCAAATATCAGGATGATCACCGTAGCCAGCAGCGTATCGAGGATCAGGTGCATGTAATCGGAGTTGAGCGGCGGCGGCAGCATAGCCAGGAATGGCTCAGTGAGGCGTGTCATCAGCAGGCCGTAAATGACCAGTAATACGTTGACACCCACCAAACTGGTTCCGATAAACTCCGAAGGGTTTTCCATGAACCGGGAGAGAATACGCCCGGAGAAAGTGCCCTGTTTTTTGCGAAGCTCAATATTGAGTTTATTGGCAGATATGAAAGCTATTTCCGTGCCTGCGAAAAATCCGATCAATAAAATACAAACTAAGATGTAGAACAATAAATTCGACATATCCATAATACCAAAGATAATAAAATACTTAAACCCTAAAGATTATGCCATATGGTCTACCTCGATGAAAGACTGCACAGTATCAAGCAGTTCAGTTGCAGCAGTTTCGAGGTTGTCGTTGATGAGAATGCGGTCGAATTGCGTGGCGAAGCTAAGCTCGAAACCGGCTTTGCTGATGCGCTCTTCGAGGCTGTGCACGGTTTCGGTTCCGCGCTGCTCCAACCGCTGCCGGAGTACCTCCAGCGAGGGTGCCTGTATGAATATGGTGAGCGAAGCGTCGGGGTAGGCATCCTGGATGGCTAAAGCGCCTTTGACATCGATATCCACCAGGGGTACGCGTCCGGCTTTCCAGATGCGCTGCAGTTCAGATTTAAGCGTACCGTAATATTTGCCGGTGTACACCATTTCCCACTCAACGAAGGCATTTTCATCTACCAGGGTTTTAAAACGGTCTTCACTGTAAAAATAGTAGTCCTTTCCGTCAGCCTCTCCCGGACGCGGCTGCCGGGTACATGCTGATACAGAAAACCCCAGTTTCGGGCAGGCATTCAGCAGGCGCTTTACCAGCGTAGTCTTCCCCGAACCCGACGGAGCTGTAATAACTATGATCTTACCTTCTGACAAAAGAAACGGAATTGGGTGCGAATAACGGAAATAATCCTGTCTTTTTCTAATGAAAAAGGTGCATGAGAACCATGCACCTTCAATTATGTCAATCTGATTAGCAGTAGGTTTCAAACGCCTGCGCCAGGTTGGCGGCTATCATTTGCGCAGGGCGGCCTTCTATCATGTGACGCTCGATCATGTGCACTACCTGGCCATCCTTCAGCAATGCAATAGCCGGTGAGGACGGTGGATAAGGCAGCAGGTAAGTGCGCGCCTGTTTTACTGCATCAATGTCAAAACCTGCAAAGCTGGTAAGCAGCTGGTCAGGTCTTTTAGGCGAATTCAGCGCAGCCATGATAACGCCTGGGCGGGCGGTGCCAGCAGAGCAACCACAAACTGAATTGATAAACAAAAGGGCGGTGCCCGGTTGTTGCAAAGCTGTGTCTACCTCCTGGGCGGTCAGCAGCTCTTTGAAACCTTTGTCAGTAAGCTCGGCCTTCATGGGGCCAACTATTTCTATCGGGTACATGTTGTTATCTATTGAATTTCGGGCAAATTTACTGCAAGATTCCCGTTTGTGAGTAATTAACACATAACTAAAAGCAATAAAGCCGTTCTGCGACGACAGAACGGCTTTTTACTATCACAAAACCCACATTATTCTTTCGACAGTTTGTAAGCCGACTGTCCATACGCATTAGATATTTTTACAAAATACACGCCTTTTACTAGCGCATCAGTTGGGATCGTTACCCTATTGCTGCCACCGGTAAGCGCAACGCTCTTCGTCCATAAAGACCGGCCGGTAATGTCAACGAGCTGCACGTTTACATCGGCCTGCCCGGAAAGCGTAATGTCGAGGTTAGCAACATCTGCAGCCGGGTTAGGGAACAGTTTAACCGATACTTCGGTGGTACCGAAAGCACTAATGCCCGAGGTAATATCGTTGCACAGGGTACGTGT
>JAJNBR010000110.1 GCA_021156265.1 Flavipsychrobacter sp. | reverse complement strand
AGGCCACCCGCATTACTGACAGCTGATGCCAGGCGCCAGCCCGAAGCCCAGATCATACCAGCCTGGATAATTGGATATTTAATTCCAAACAGCTGGGTGATGCGGTTGTCGAATGATTCACCGCCGGCTGCAAACTTTCCGTCGAAAAGCATGTTGTGTTGTTGTGTGTGGCGAACTTAATAAAAACGGGAATTATTCCTGTGGTTTTCTCCTGTAGTACAAGGTGCTGCAGTTGTCGAGCCTGAAAACATTCCTGGCAGTGTCCTGTAAGAAAGCAGCTGTCACTGATTGATACCTGTTCCATTCTTCGTTTACCATTTGAGCGTCACCCAGCAATTCATAGAACGCAAGGTTATTCGCCCTTGACAGCAATGTCATATCTTCAAAAACGATCATCGCTTCTATTTTGTTCTTTGCCTTCTGCAGCTCATCTTCCGTTACACCTTCTTCGATCAGCTTTTGAAACTCTGCTTCCACCGCTGCGTCGGCCTCTTCTATAGATCTGCCCTCTACTATTTTGCCCTCAACAGTGAGTAATCCCGGGTCGAGGCTGCCTGTATGGTAACAGCTGATATTGCTAAACAGCTGCTGCTCTTTTACCAAACGCTGGTAGAGTCGCGAGGCAAAGCCATTGCCCATTATCTCTGTAATGAGATCTGACGCATAATAGGGGAGCGAAAGACGTCCATCAATATGCCATGATTTATACAATGCGTCGAAAGGCACATCCGCAAATACTGTTTTGGTGCGCGCCGCTTCCTGGTGAGGTTCAGGTGTCAGTTTTCGCAGGTATTTTTCACCGGCAGGGATATCTCCAAACCATTTTTCGGTAAGTTGTCTTACCTCTTCCGTTGTGACATTTCCCGCAACACACAGTATTGCGTTTACCGGGCGGTAGTGTTTGTAAAAGAAAGCCTTGACGTCTTCCAGTTGCGCGTCTTCAATATGCTTTAACTCCTTACCAATGGTCATCCACTGATATGGGTGTACGACATATGCCAGTTCGCGCATGTGTTGCCAGGCATCGCCGTAAGGTTTGTTGAGATAATGCTCTTTGAACTCTTCGCTAACAACCTTCCGCTGTACATCCAGGCTTTTCTCGCCAAATGCCAGCGCTTTCATCCGGTCGCTCTCCAGCCAGAACGCTGTCTCTATATTCTGCAACGGAAGCTGGATATAGTAATTGGTAATGTCGTTTGTGGTATAGGCATTGTTTTCCCCACCGGCCATTTGCAAGGGTTCGTCATACACAGGGATGTTTTCGGATCCGCCAAACATCAAATGCTCAAACAGGTGCGCAAAGCCGGTTTTCGCAGGGTCCTCATCGCGTGCGCCGACATCATATAATACGTTGACGGCCACCATGGGCGTGGTGATATCTTTATGTACTAAGACACGAAGGCCGTTATCCAGTGTAAATCTTTCAAACTGAAGCATAGGGGCAAAGTTAGCGGTTTGCAGTATTGATTTTGTATCGGATGATAATGGAATATTATGGTACCATTAATCGCCTTCGATATCTTCCCATTTTACTTGCGTCAAACCCTTACGTGCCGGGCCAGTTAGCAATGCGCCGTTTGGCGCAAACCGTGATCCATGGCAAGGGCAATCCCAGCTTTTTTCGGCACTATTCCAGTCCACTATACATTTGGCGTGAGGACAAACAGGATCAAGCGCATGAATGCGGCCGTTTTCGTCTTTGTACATTGCTACTTTATGTCCTTCCCATTCTGCCAGCGTTGCATCGCCTGGTGCCAGTTCAACCAGGGCACTTATCTGCTCGTAGTCGAAGCGCATGCCGATGAACTTGCTGATAACGTCAGCATTCTCTTTTACAAAGTCCGCAAAACCTGCTACTATTTTGATACGGCTGGGATCGAATAGCTCCCCATACTTGCTTTCGTGACCCGTTATCATTTCACAAATCATCTTTGCGGCCAGCGAACCGAGCGTCATGCCGTTACCGCAATACCCTGTGCCCACGTAAATATTTTCCTCACCGGGAAGTTCGCCAATGTAGGGAAGCCCGTCTGTAGAATTAAAATACTGCGACGACCATTTGTAATCTATGCTGTCGATATCGAAGTGTTTTCGCAGGTAGGCTTCCAACTCGCGGAACACCTGGTCGGTATTTGTTTCGTGCCCGGTTTTATGGTCAAATCCTCCAGCTATTACATATTGCCGGCCGCTGATAGTTTGGGTGCGGAAGTAGTTATACGGGTCATTCATGTCATAGATCAGTCCTGCAGGGTATTCGCCTGTTTTCAGGGTAAATGCACAGGCATAACTACGATAAGGTGCACACCGGAAATGCAACAGGTTAATGCCCGGAGGGATATGTGTGGCATAAACCAGTTTTTGCGCTTTAATGTTCCCAAGGGCTGAATCGGCAGTAAAGTGTTGCCCGTTTTCCACATTGCCAACGATACAGTGCTGCAGTAAAATGCCGCCCGCTGCTTCAAACGTTTTGGCTAATCCATGAAGGTACCGTGTGGCGTGGAGTTGTGCCTGCATATCAAACCTGCATGCATTCTTAAAACCCATTGGCACGGGTATGTGCTCAGAGCAACTGGCGACGACTCCCGCTCGTATAGCAGCTTCTCTTATTTCATCGAGGCGGCTTGATTGCTCTGCTGTCTCGGCGTAGATGTAGCCCGGCTGATAGCTAAAATCGCAATCAATGCCGTACCTGGTCACAAGTCCTTCTACCAGGTCAATCGCTTCGCGGGTAGCGCGGGCTACTAATTTGGCGTCTGCTTCATCGAAGTCTTTTTCGATCTGGTCATAGGATGCATCTAATATTGTATTCAGGTGGGCAGTGGTGCCGCCTGTTGTTCCGAAACCTATATTATAAGCTTCCGCGAGAATGCATTTTTTTCCCTCGGACTGTAATAGCACCGCGGTGGTTAGGCCCGTGATGCCGCCGCCTATTATGAGCACATCATATACCTCGTCTTTATTCCAGTTATTAATTGATTGGTACTCAGGTATATTCTCCTGCCAAATGCTTTTCAGAGCGCCGTCTCTTTTCATAATGACTGATATTTTATTGGACCGTTATACAATCAACAATAAAAAGTTTGCCATTATGCATATTTATTATGCTTTGCGCCAAAATAAAAAGCACCGCCAGTTTTGGCAGGTGCTTTCTTATGCGTATAAAACTTTTTAGTTTTCTATTTTGACGGAGTCACCTTCTTTTTCTTTTTCCATGCGGCCTCTTCTCATCGGGTTGGCTGTGTAAAGGGCGTGCTCCTTACGTTTACGCAGAAGGTCAATGCACTGGAACAGGGCTTCGCGGAACGAAGAAGGGTCGGCTATTCCTTTTCCCGCAATGTCGAATGCTGTGCCATGGTCAGGTGAGGTGCGGATCACCGGTAAGCCCGCTGTGTAATTGACACCCTCGCCATGAGCTATAGCCTTGAAAGGTATCAGTCCCTGGTCATGGTACATGGCCAGTACGGCATCGAACTGGAGGTAGCTGCTTCGCGCAAAAAATGCATCAGCGCCATAGGGACCAAATACCAGGTGACCTTGCTGTTGTAATTGCTCTATAAATGGCTTGATCGTGGTTTGTTCCTCATTACCGATCTGGCCGTTGTCGCCAGCATGGGGATTAAGGCCTAAAATGGCGATCCTCGGTTTATCGATGCCGAAGTCTTTTATTAGGCTGTCTCTCAACAGGTTAAATTTAGATTGCAACAGCTCTTTGGTGATCATTTGCGCCACTTTCGCAACTGGTACGTGTTCAGTCACCAGGCCAACCCGTAAGTCGCCGCTGTACAGGAGCATCAACACATCTCTCGCGCCAAACTTGTCTTTGAAAAAGGGTGTATGTCCTGTATAGGGAAAATCTGAAAGCTGTGTATTGCTTTTGTGTATTGGTGCAGTCACTATGGCGTCCAGCTGGCCGTCTTTCAGGCATTGTGTCGCCACCTGCAGTGAGCGTATCGCATATTTTCCGCCGGTTTCGGTTAAAGTACCCGGCTGCAGAGGCACTTCCTCATCCCAGCAGTTAAATATATTTACCTGTTTGGGGTTGAGCTTCGTAAGGTCTTTGGTGCTCGTAAAATTAAACGGCATATCACCTGCCATCTTGCGATAGAAATTGATCACTTTGTTGGAAGCAAATATTACCGGTGTACACAGGTCGAGGATACGGTTGTCCGCAAGCGTTTTGACGATCAGTTCAGGGCCGATACCGTTCAGGTCTCCGGTAGTTATCCCAATTACCGGCTTTTCAGTGTGTTGTTGCATGAATGAACCAAAATTAGTTAAGCTTTTCCATAGTTCAACAGAAAATCAAGCAGCATACGCATGCCATAAGCCGTTCCACCTGTAGATATGTAGCCCTTTTTAGCCATCGAAAAAGACACGCCCGCGATATCGAAATGCATCCATGGATAGTCGGTAAAATGCTCCAGGAATTTTCCGGCTGTTATAGCACCACCTGCCGGACCGCCTACGTTTTTGAGATCCGCCGCGTCTGATTTTATCTGCTCGCCATATTCATCCCATAACGGGTATTCAACTAGCCGCTCATACTGACGGAAGCCACTGTCGCGGAAGGCTTGCTTCACATTATCGGACGCTGTACCCATGCAAACGATGCCATGCTCGCCAACGGCTACCGATGCAGCGCCTGTCAGGGTGGCGAAGTCCACTACCAGTTCAGGCTCGTAACGTTTAGCCCAATGCAGTGCATCGCCAAGCAATAAGCGGCCCTCTGCATCTGTGTTCAGTACTTCTACAGTAGTGCCGCTATACATAGTAATAATGTCTCCCGGCACATAGGCATTTTCGCCAGGGCGGTTGTCTGTGGCAGGCACCAGTGCGATGACTCGTAAGGGTAGTTGCATTTTCGCAATGGCGTACATGGCTCCGCTTACCAGCGCTGCACCACTCATATCGCTCTTCATGCGATCCATAGAAGCGGGTGTCGGCTTTAACGAGAGGCCGCCGGTATCATATACAACACCTTTACCTACCAACACAATTGGTTTTTTGTTGAGGGCTTTTTTGGGTGTATAGTCCATTATGGTAAACGTTGGCGGTTCAATGCTGCCACGGTTCACTGCCAGTAAACCACCCATTTTTTCTTTTTCCAGCTGTGCTTTTTGCAGCACGGTTACTTTAAATCCTGCTTCCTTTCCCAGCGCAGCGATCTCTTTAGATAGCTGTGTTGCTGTAAGATAATTCAACGGTTCATTTACCAGGGTGCGTGCGCGGTAAACAGCCTCGGTAATCGTGTTGAGCTCATTGACTTCTTTTACGGTTATCGACTGATTAGTAAAGAATATGCCGTTGAGGGTATTAGTTAGCTTTTTCGCATCGCTGCGGTACTTTAAAAACTGGTAATTAGACAAAGCCATACCCTGTGCAACCAGGTAAGCCGCTTTTGTGTTTTTCGAAAGGTTGGTGATAATGATGTCGGTGAGCTTTTGCCGGTTCATTAATGCCTGTAGCTCGGCGCCACCTTTGCGGAGTGTTTCTGCGGTTTGCCAGTCTGTTTTCCTGTTTTTAATAAAAAAAATAAAAACAAAACGATTGTACTTATTGATCGAAATGTAAGATTGGTCGTTGTTGAAAGCCGCCGAGCTGAATTTTATTTCATTTGCGTCCAAATCGGTTATTTGCTTCAGCGCTGATACCTCATCTACAATGAACAACTGGTTTTTCTTGCCTGCTTTGGCCAAAATTTTAAATTCCATGCTATCAAATTACGTTGCAAATTTATACGCCGCGACAATAGGTTGTTCAGTTACCATAACTTTGTGTTGTCAGCTTTTCATAACGGACTGACCTTTAATCATATTTTCTATTGGCACAACCGTATACGCTAAAAAAAAGCCTTGGACAGCACTTTCTGCACGATGAGAATATGTGCAAGAAGATCGTGACTTCCCTCGATGTAAAGGAAGATATGCAACTCCTGGAGATCGGTCCCGGTGGCGGAGCCATCACAAAATATCTTATCGAACTGAAAGGTGTAGATTACAAGGCCATAGAGATAGACAATGAGAAAGTAGTTTACCTGCAAAAAACATATCCTTATTTGCAGGGTCGCATCATTGAGCAGGACATATTGAAAGCCTCAGCGCCGTTTACAGAAAAATTCAGCGTGATCGGCAATTTTCCATACAATATATCCTCGCCTATATTGTTCAAGGTGCTGGAATGGGAGCCTCAAGTGGAAGAAGTGATCGGGATGTTTCAGAAAGAAGTGGCCCAACGGGTAGCATCGGGACCGGGATCAAAACTTTATGGGATCCTCAGCGTATTGATGCAGGCTTTTTTCGAGGTGGAATATCTTTTCGATGTTCACGAAAACTGCTTTACGCCACCTCCTAAGGTTAAAAGTGGGGTCATCAGGCTCAAAAATCTTTCAAATCCTCACGGCATAACCGATCAAAGGAAATTCACTATTCTGGTTAAAACTGCCTTCAACCAACGCCGAAAAACGCTGAGAAATGCACTCAAGAGTATTTTGCAAGCCGAGGCGTTGAATGACCCGATAATGGGTAAGCGTGCAGAGCAGTTATCTGTAGGCGATTTTGTAGCACTGCACAAGCAATATTTTTCATGAAAGGCTCCGGAAAAGTTTTGATCGCTGCTCCCGTGCACGATGTCCTGATAAAGGGACTCGCCAATGCCGGTTATGAATGCGTGACCGAAGAAAAGATCACGCAGGAAAAGGCATTCCGACTTATAACAGATTGTGTCGGCGTTATTACATCTACGCGTTTGCAGCTTGATCAAAAGTTGTTAGACGCAGCGCCTTTGCTGAAATGGATAGGCAGGATGGGGTCTGGCATGGAGGTCATCGACGTGCCTTACGCTACTCAAAAGGGTATAGCCTGTCACAGCAGTCCTGAAGGGAATAGTAACGCTGTGGCAGAACACGCGCTTGGAATGCTGCTTAGTCTTCAAAGGCGCATTCACTTCAGCAATCTGGAGGTGAAACTAGGCCAGTGGCTTCGCGAGGAGAACCGGGGCGTGGAGTTGGAAGGAAAAAGCATCGGTATTATTGGTTTTGGCCATACTGGTCGTGCTTTTGCGCGAAAGCTGCAGAATTTTGACATGAATATTTTTGCTTATGACAAGTATGATGCAGACAATTTTCCGTCATATGTGATAAAATGTGACAATCTTAATCCAATCTTTCAGCATGCAGATATAGTTAGTTTTCATGTCCCCCTGTTGGCAGACACATTACATTATTTTGACAATCCCTTTGTGCAGCAGATGAAGAAACAGTTCGTACTTTTAAATACTTCCCGAGGCGCTGTTGTTGATTCGAAAGCCTTATTGGACGGGCTTTTAACCGGGAAAGTAGCCGGTGCATGTCTTGATGTTTTTGAGCAGGAACCGCCTCATAATATGAACGAGCAACTACGGGCGATGTTTGAAGAAATAATAAAAATGCCTCAGGTGATCGTTACTCCGCATATCGCCGGGTATAGCTTTGAGGCGCTATACAAGATGAGCAAGGTGCTATTAGACAAAATTGTCATAGCGGCGTAACTTATATACTCCGACCAGATAATATAAGGAAAACAAACAATAATCTGACAAAAAATATCTGGCGCGGTACTACTTTTAACAGAAGTTTTTATCTTTACCGTTCATTTGGTTAATAATTATTTAATGCAGGATATGACACGTAAACTACGTTATTTATTCGCGCTGTTGTTTGTAAGTGTTGCTGGTACAGCATTTGCACAAAGTGGCGCTATTACGGGAACCGTCGTGGATGAGAAGAAAGAAGCCATGATCGGTGCCGTTGTGCAGGTATTGGAAGGGGATCTTGTGAAAGGGGGTAGCGTAACAGACGAGGAAGGAAAATACCTCGTGAAGCCCCTTGCTGCCGGTCGTTATACGGTAAAGGTGACTTACCAGTCGTATAAGACGAGTCTTACATCAAACGTTATTGTGGGTGCAGATAAGAACACCCTGGTGAACGTGGCAATGGAACTGGATGCCAACAAACTGAATGAAGTTGTGGTGATCCAGTACAAGGTTCCGTTGATCGACCCATTTGGCGATGGTCGCCAGTCGAAGACATCGGAAGAAATTGAAAAAATGCCGACACGTACTACAGAGGGCGTAGCTTCAACTGTAGGTGGCGTGTATGCCGGCTCTGACGGTTTGAGGATACAGGGTGCGCGTTCAGACGGTACTCTTTATATCATCGACGGTGTGCAGGTGCGCGGCCGTGCTGGTATCAACCTTCCTCAAAACAGTATCGACCAGATGGACGTGATCACTTCAGGTCTGTCTGCAAAATATGGTGATGCGATCGGTGGTGTGGTGAACATTACTACAAAAGGTATCGCAAAAGATCTGCGCGGAAGCGTGCTGCTGGAGCGTGGTGTAGATGGCTACGGCCATAACCTGGGTAACTTTACGTTGTCAGGTCCTTTGTATAGCAAAAAAGTAGAAGGTGGTAAGAAAAATGTTGCAGGTTTCTTCGTAGGCGCTGATGTAGGCTACGATAAAGACCCTCGCCCTGTTTATGGCGGTACTTATGCCGTTAAGGATGACGTGCTGAAACGTTTGCAGGAGACACCACTGGTAGTGGTGCCTAATCAGAGCGGTTCATCGGCGCTGGCATCTGCTACCGAGTTTGTACGGAAGGAAGACCTGGTAATTCAAAAAGCGCGCGCTAACGCAGACCGCTGGCAGGGA
>JAJNBR010000109.1 GCA_021156265.1 Flavipsychrobacter sp. | reverse complement strand
ATAGCTATCTGGCTTGCAGACATCGACTGGCGCGGCGGAGGGGTTTCAGAAACATTGTGGACCAATATTATGCTGGTCGTCGCGTTGGGCCTGTCAATTGTATTGAGCCTGAAATTCTGCGACGTAAGTATACCGCTTGTAGTGACCTGGGCAATATTGGCCATCTACGTACATAGCAAAGATGCAGATAATGGCATAGCAACAGTTGCGCTCATAGCGGGACTTGCCGGGTTGGGATGGAGCATTTGTCTTGCATTATGGCCGCGATCACACACGGGTTCCACTACCGCAAAACCGGCGTGATCACTTTACCGATGTTTCCGCTGGGCATTTGGATATGCAGTAACGCTGCAAGTGTCGGTGCTATGTCGGTCATATGTACGGTGCGGTGCGTTTCTCCTTTTGCAATACCCCATCCGTACCAGAGTAAAGGAATATGTGTGTCATAGGGATTCCATGAACCGTGTGTGGTGCCGGTGGCACCATGGTCGCCGCTATACCAGCCGGGTTCGGATATCCACTGTATCTGGCCGCTCCGTTTGCGGTGATAGCCATTAACGATCATTTCTCTTATGGGTTCCGGCAAGGCTATCCTGCCAATGAACTCCATATCGATCGCATATGCTACCCCTTCCTGTTTTTCGAGCCAGCTTGTTATGGTAGATTTCAGATCATTACGATTGATGTTCGCTTTTGCAATTTTATTGTCATCCAGGTACACCTGGTAATTAGTGAATGTGCGAATTAAACTGTCGGCTTTCGGAAATCGTGTTTTCAGGTAACGATTCAACTCACGCCACATAGCCGTATCAAGTTCCGATCCGGCGTGAACTTTCCTGTCTTGCAGGAACATAGGGTTATGCGCTGCACCATGATCGGCGGTGAGGAACAGTGTGTAATTTCCCCTTCCTACCGAGCGGTCGAGATAACGGAGAAAATCAGCCAGCTCCAGGTCGAAACGCAGGAACATGTCTTCCATCTCTACGGAATTGGGCGCAAAGCGGTGACCTGCATAGTCGGGCGAGGAAAAGCTCATAGCCAGGAAATCCGTGTGCTCTGACCCACCCAGTTGCTCAGCATTAATGCAAGCTTCCGCCATGCGAAACACCATAGTATTACCCGCCGGCAGGTAACGTAATCCGTAATATCCCCACTTGCCGCGCTCAAAGCCCTGTATCGAATGCGGGAACGCCGGAGCGCCCTGGCCGGGAAAGGCAGCTTCGTAACGATTATTGTCGTTGATACTTTGTGTATAGGTATTTAAAGGATACAGGAGATTCCAGCCCTTCGCAAAAAAACTGTCTGCATACCGTTTACTATTGAATTGGTTAACCCATGAAGGCAGACTGCTTCCATAAAACGTGCTGGAGATAAAATTGCCTGTAGTATCATCAAACCAAAAGGCACCATCGGCCATATGTCCCGCCGGCAAAATGCTGCCGCGGTCTTTAATGGCTATACCGAACACCTTAGAACGGCTGTTTGTGGCCAGTTTTAATTCATCAGTGATCGTAGTAGCCAGCAAGTTGCGCGGGCTCATCTTTCCCGCCTTCGCGTTGCCGCCTACCGGGCGCACCGCGTCGTCTTGTGTGCAGTACCAGTATTTACCGGTTATGTTATCCAACCAGTCGTTGGCGGCAATGCCGTGTATAGAAGGAACAGAACCTGTGTAGACGCAGGCATGCCCCGGACCGGTGAACGACGGAAGATAATTGATCATGGTATTCTGGCAATTGAAACCTTCCGACATCAGGCGCCTGAAGCCACCTTCACTATAACGGTCGTAATAGCGGTAGAGATAGTCCCAGCGCATCTGGTCGACCACGATACCGACCACCAGTTTGGGCCGTGGAACTGCTTTATTTTGGGCTTGGGAACTGGATACAGATGCTAAAAAGACGAATAAGAAGAGAAGATGTCTCATGAAATAGCGAAGTTGCCCTGCAATATAGTGTGCGTGGGCAAGCATTTGAGGAATAATTTGATTAATTTCGCCCCCGTAAATACCTAATTCTTTACACTAAAATCATTATCAGGTAATTATGGATTTATTTGCCAAATTTGAATCGAAACTAGGACCTATTGGTGATTACGCAGAGAAAGCGCCCGGATATTTTGCATTTCCCAAACTGGAAGGAGAGATAGGAAACAGGATGATGTTCCAGGGTAAAGAGCGTATCGTTTGGAGCCTGAACAATTACCTGGGCCTTGCCAACCACCCCGAAGTACGTAAAGCTGATAAAGAAGCCACTGAACAATACGGCCTCGCCTACCCGATGGGTGCGCGCATGATGAGCGGTAACTCTAATCACCACGAGCAACTTGAAAAAGACCTGGCTGAGTTTGTGGGCACAGAAGATGCCATGCTGTTCAACTATGGATACCAGGGAATGGTATCTGCCATCGACAGCTTGTGCAGCCGCCGCGACGTGATCGTATACGATGCCGAATCACATGCCTGCATCATCGACGGCCTGCGTATGCACCCCGGCCACCGCTATGTATACAAGCACAACAACGTTGAAGACTGCGAAAAGCAACTGCAGCGCGCCACCGAAATGGCAGCGCAAACAGGTGGCGGCATCCTGCTGATCACCGAAGGTGTTTTCGGCATGTCTGGCAACCAGGGCGCTATCAAAGAAATAGCAGCCCTGAAAAACAAATACGAGTTCCGCCTGTTTGTGGACGATGCGCACGGTTTCGGTACCATGGGCAAGACAGGAGCAGGTATCGGCGAAGAGCAAGGCTGCATGGACCAGATCGACGTATACTTCTCGACTTTCGCGAAGTCAATGGCTAGCATCGGTGGTTTCCTGGCTGCAGATAAAAAAGTGCTGACCTTCCTGCGCTACAATATGCGTTCGCAGGTGTTTGCCAAATCGCTGCCTATGGCTATCGTTGTCGGCAACCAGAAACGCCTGGAACTGCTGCGCACCAAGCCTGAACTGAAAGAAAAACTGTGGCACAACGTAAACAGGCTGCAAAACGGCCTGCGCGAAAGAGGGTTTGACATAGGTACTACCAACACACCTGTAACACCGGTGCACATGAAAGGTGGCCTGTTCGATGCTACTCAGCTGATCTTCGACATGCGCGAGAATTATAACATCTTCTGCTCAGTGGTTGTTTACCCGGTGATACCAAAAGGCCAGATCATCCTGCGCCTGATACCGACCGCGGTACATACAGACGAAGACATCGACCTGACACTGAAAGCCTTCAGCGAACTGCGCGAGAAGTTGGACAACAAAGTATATCCACAGGAAATGCCGAACATCAACGCAAAGGCAGCAGTTACTGCTTAATCACATAAACATTCTGCGAAAGCCATCTTGTATTGAGATGGCTTTCGTATTTTTCCGTCATTACACAACCATCAATGAAAGTATTTATCGTTGGCGCATCGGGCCTCGTAGGCAGCAACTGCATGAAGCATTTCAGCGAGCAAGGCTGGGATGTGAAAGGATCCTATTTCTCTTATGAGCAGCCGGGCACTGTGTTTTACAGTACGCTTGACATTACCAATGCAAACAACTTCGATATCGTAGGCTGGCAACCCGACGTGATCGTGCACTGCGGTGCTATGACGCACGTGGACTATTGCGAAACACACGAGGATGAGAGTTACCAGCAAACTGTGCAGAGCACCGTCAATCTTATTGAAGTAGCCAGGCAGTGTAAAGCGAGGTTCGTATATATCTCCACCGACTACGTATTTGACGGAAAGAACGGACCTTACAGGGAAGATGCACCAGTGAACCCGCTGAGCGTTTACGCGCGGCATAAACTGCAGGCAGAACAACTGGCGCTTAATGAAGTGGACGGAACATTGGTGCTTCGTGTTACCAACGTGTACGGCAATGAAGCCAGAGGGAAAAACTTTGTAGCTCGGATAGTGGACCAGTGCCGCAACAAACAAAAGCTGACACTTAAATTACCTTTCGATCAATACGCTTCCCCTACCAATGCCTGGGACATAGCCCGCGCCATGTTCGTGCTGCTGCGCGATGGCAAAGAAGGCATTTACCACGTAGGTAGTACCGACTACATGAACCGCGTAGAGCTGGCACTGAAAGTGCTCAGCTATTTCCCCGACGCCGAATACGACCTGATGCCGATGAGCACTGAAGAGCTGAAACAACCGGCTGCGCGACCATTGTTAGGTGGTTTTGTCAAGTCGAAATTCAGCAATGAATACCCTGAAATGATGCTCGGGAACGTGGACAGTTACCTGAACGAAATATTGAAGTGAGGGCAAAAAGAAATCCCGACATACCGTGGTAAGTCGGGATAGGACTGTACTTACTAACCCATCGTAAGTAAAGCAAATATCTGAAAAAGGATTTTCAAAAGGAAATTAATTTTTCTTCAATATTACGTTAAGTCTATTCTTGCTTAAGGTTAGCGAAGGCAATGATTTGCAGAATGTTCTGCATGACGGTAAAATGAAGTTCCGTCAGGTAAAATTATCAACAAATAGACAAAATGTCGGTTTTGCTAGCCAACATCAGACATAATGGCGCAAAAATCTGATTGGTCTTTAGTTTGTTTAGGTATCTGCGTAAACAAAAACGCTAACAACTAAACAAATTAAATTATGTATCAGGCAAAAGCACATTACAGCACTCCCCGCAGCTTTGGCGGCTTACTGGAAGGTATTTTCAATGAATTCAGCACCGAATTCAAAGCGAACCCACCCGCTAACATACTGGAAACGGAAAAAAGCTACGAGGTACACCTGGTAGCACCGGGCCTGAAGAAAGACGACTTCAAAGTGAACGTGGATCGAAACATTCTCACTATCTCTTATGAGAAAAATGAAGAAGCTACTGCCCAGGATGCCAAATGGCTGAGGAGTGAGTATAAAGCTGCTGCTTTCAAAAGGAGCTTTACCCTAAATGACAAAGTAAATACTTCAGGCATCAATGCCAGGTACACCGACGGCATCCTGGTAATAGAACTGCCCAAAAAAGAAAATGCAGAAACAACAAAACAAGATATCGCAGTTAATTAAGGTGGGTTTTATAGATTGGTTTAGGATTGGATAGACGAACAAAGGTGAAGTATTTACTTCACCTTTTTTATTTCAAAGCGCCTTCGATGATTTTACGGCCTTTGGCAGTCGCTACCAGCAGTAGCAATCCCGCCACCTGCTTCACGTATTTCATCATCGCGTCAGGGCCGCTGCTGTTCTCTATTACTGCATCTGAGATCCAGAAACGACTGGTCATCACGATGCTTTTGAGCAATACATCCAACTCCACAGTCGAAAGTTCGCGTAGATGACCTGATTTGATAAGGCTTTTTAACTGATGAGTTATTGTATCACGGCGCAGCAATTGTCGCTGATGGTATTTCTCGCTGAGCGCGGGCGTTTGTTTCAACAGGTTGGGAAAGCTGAGAAAAAGGCTGCGGTATTTATAGTGGTTTTGGTAGGCTTGCTCAAAGATGTTGAGAAAGCCTTGAATAGTTATGTCCTCCTTCTTAACGATCACGCGGTTGTTGTCTTCGCTCAGCCTGCTGGCTAGCTCCAGGATAATATCGTCCTTCGTTGGAAAATAGTAGGTAATGTTGCCGCCTTTCATATCCAGGTCTTTGGCCAATTCCCGTACACCCACGTACTCAATTCCCTGATCATTAAACAGTTCTAAGGCTCTTGCCACAATTTTTTCCCTTGTGGAAATCTTTTCTTTTGACATTGTCAAGTTTCTTTCTAATTTTGACACCGTCAAAAATAACCATTTTATGCAGTTCCCGGTAACCATCACAAACATTCACGGCGAAAAGCTTACATTTTTACGAATCACTAAAACAGGAGGCGGAGAAATAATTGAAGTAGAAAACGAAGTGCAGCCAAAGGCCGGACCGCCAATGCACATACATTGGAGACAAGACGAGTGCCTTACGGTTGTTGAAGGAAAGATAGGCTACCTGGTGCAGGGAGGAACGGAACAATTTGCAGGGCCGGGCGAGACAGTGATCTTTAAAGCCGGTGTGGCGCATAAATTCTGGAATGCCGGAACCGATGTGTTGAAATGTAAAGGCTGGATATCACCACCTGATAATATCATCTATTTCCTCAGCGAAATATATAAATCTACCAACGAAAACGGCGGACGGCCCGGCACGTTTGATGCAGCCTACCTTTTAGACAGGTACAAAACAGAGTTCAAGATGACCGAGATACCAGGGTTTGTGCAAAACGCGATATTCCCCGTAGTACTATTCTTTGGCAAACTGGCGGGTAAGCACAGGAAGTTTAAAGATGCACCGTTACCGGTGGGTTGATCAGGCTTTATAAAATACCTCGTCGTACTGGCCGTCTTCGAACAGTCCGTTGCGGCCTTTATATCCGAATTGCCCGAAGAATGCATAAATATCACGTGCCGAGTGCCCAACCTTAGCCAGGAACTGTGGCGTGATCTCGATCACGAAGTGACAATCCGCAAGCTGCGCGACAACATTCTTCATGCCTTCGAGCACAAACAACTCATAACCTTCAACGTCAATTTTGATAAGACGGATACGTGAGATGAAGTCTTTGGGTATGAGCGAAGACATGGGTGCGAACAGCGCCTCTACATACCCTTGATGATGGTCATTCACCAAAGAGTTTTGACCCGTGTTGCGGTCGCCGCCGAGGTAAAGCTTTTGTACGGACGTTTCTGAAGCTAGTCCTAAAGGATACGCCCAGATATTGGTGCGTTTATTGAGAATAATGTGTTCATAGAGAATAGAAAGCTCTTTCAGCGAAGGTTCAAATGCGAGCACTTGCACGGCGGGCATTGCAGAAGCAAGTATGGAAAAGTAACCCCAGTTAGCACCTACATCAACGAAAACACCACCATTCTTTAATTGCTCTTCTATCTCCCGCTCCACAACTACATCGTGCCCCTGGTTTTGGATGATGGCCTTGTCGATCATGTTGAGCGGATTGAGCAGCAGCTTTACACCCTTGCGTTCATACACGGCATGCCTTGCAGGCTTCGCCACATACTGCCCGAACTTATATCCGATCTTAGCGATGACGCTGTTGCCGGAATGAGCCATACCCAAATATGCGCGAAATATCCCCTTCTTCAGAGCATTCATCATGGTATAAATATAGTGTCGGGCAAGGCTTTTCGCAACCGGGCTATTTGATGTAGCCTAGTATTTTCAGCATGCTTTGAGCTGTCTGTTCCTTCGCATACAGCCAGTCTTCCAGCTCACCATTTTTATTACGTTCTACCACAACGTGCTTGGGCGATGGTATCATGCAGTGTTTGATACCGCCATAACCCGCCAGCTGATCCTGGTAAGCGCCGGTGTGAAAGAAGCCGATGTAGAGCGGTTCTGCCCCTTTTGCTTTATCGATCTTGGGAAGGAACACAGCATTGATGTGTTCTTCCGAAGTATAAAAATCGTGGCTGTCGCAAGTGAGGCCGCCGAGGTGTACTTCCTGGTATTCGCGATCCCAGCCATTGATAGGGAGCAGAAGGAATTTCTCGCCAATACCCCAGGTATCAGGCAGCGTGGTGATAAACGAGCTGTCGATCATATACCAGGTCTCACGGTCATTCTGCATTTTGTCGTCCAGAATGCTATAGATAACCGCACCACTCTCGCCTACTGTAAACGAGCCAAACTCTGTATAAATATTCGGTACATCTACTTTGTTGCGTTTGCACACTTGCTTGATATTCGACACGATCTCGTTAACCATATAATTATAGTCGTAATCGAAACCAAGTGAGTGCTTGATGGGGAACCCACCGCCGATGTTGAGGCCATCTAGCTCGGGGCATATCTTCTTGAGCTGGCAGTACAAGTTTACAACCTTGTTCAGCTCGCTCCAGTAATATATATCGTCCTTGATGCCTTTGTTCATGAAGAAGTGGAGCATCTTGAGGCGGAATTTCTCGTTGCCCTTGATCTTATCTACATAAAATTCCAGCACATCGCGGCTGCGGATACCAAGGCGCGATGTGTAGAAATCGAAAGTAGGTTCTTCTTCACTGGCGACACGGATGCCGATATTTACCGGGTCTTTCGACCTGATGGACCTTTTATAATCTTCAAACTCCTGTTTGTTGTCGAGAACAGGAATGACGTTTCTGAAGCCTTCGTTTATGAGGCGGGCAATGTTACGCGTATAAGCCTTTGTCTTAAAGCCGTTGCAGATAATATAGGTATCCTTAGTGATCTTGCGACGCTTATACAGTTGCTTGATGATCTCGATATCGTAAGCAAACGAGGTCTCGATATGCACATTGTGCTTCAGCGTTTCCTCTACGATAAAAGAAAAGTGGGAGCTCTTGGTACAATAGCAATAAAAGTACTCACCGTCGTAACGGTGTTTTTTGATAGCATCGTTGAACATTTTCTTTGCCCTGTTTATCTGCGAACCGATCTTCGGCAGGTAGGTCAGCTTGAACGGCGTACCATACTTGTCTATCAATCTTCTTATATCAACCCCGTTGAATTGCAGATTATCGTCGGATACTGCGAAACCTTCTTGCGGAAAATCAAAGGTTTGCTTTACAAGATCAGTGTATGTATTGTTCATCTATGCCCCTGAAAGGATTGTAAACGATTAGTGTCCCTGTTTTTGAGAAAACAAAAGTAGTTATTTGACTCCGATGAAAAAAGCACTTCTTCAAATTCACCTTGCCGTATTGCTCTGGGGCTTTACCGGCGTACTTGGCAGAGCGATCGACCTCAGCGCCCCCGTACTTGTGTGGTACCGCATGCTACTTACGGCAGTATTCATGTTCACCATATTAAAGTATCGTGGGCAATGGTTGAGCATAGGCCGCCGGGATATAAAGCCAATGGCCGCCGTGGGATGCCTGATGGCGCTACACTGGGTAGCATTCTATGGCTCCATCAAATTCTCCAACGCCTCTATTGCTTTGGTATGCCTATCCACAGCCAGCATTTTCACCTCCATGCTCGACCCCTTTGTCAATAAAGGCAAACATGACATATATGAGCTGCTCCTTGGTTTGCTGGCCCTGGCAGGAGTATTCCTTATCTATCATACCTACCGCTTCGAACAATCTTATGTGCTGGGTATCATCTTCGGCGTAATCGCCGCTATCCTCAGCTCTGTATTTACCGTCATCAACAAAAGAATAGCCAACCGCTACCCCGCCCGCACCATTGTTTTCTACGAAATGACGACCGGGCTGGCGTTACTTACATTACTTATGCCCCTCCAGTTATTTTACGTACCCGGAACGGTGGTATTGCCTTCAGCTATGGATTGGGTATGGCTGGTGGTGCTAAGTTTGTGCTGTACGGTATGGGCGCAAAGCCTAGCACTCAACGCCCTGAAACATATCAGTTCCTTTACCGCTACGTTAAGCGTTAACCTCGAACCGGTTTACGGAATTGTACTGGCGTTCATCTTCTTTAAAGAAAACAAAGAGCTGCATGGCGGCTTCTATGCTGGCATGGCTTTGATATGCCTTTCAGTAGTTTTACAAACCATCCGTATCCTGCGGCCTAAAGCCTCTCCGGGATATATTAAAGAAAAAGCAGGGATAGATTAACTATCTTTATAGTATAAATATTGTGTTATGGCCTTGACGATAGAAGAAAAGCTGAATAACGAGGGCATCCTGAAAAGTGAGCCGGCGATGTGGGTGAATTCCGAGTCTGTGATGCAGAACGGCAGATTGGTGCTTTCAGTCAAACACCTTGTTTTTATGCTGAATGACGCCACCACAGCTGCCATTTCTATCGATATTGATACCATCAATACCATTTCCAACGAAGCCGTCCTTACTGATAAAAATATT
>JAJNBR010000330.1 GCA_021156265.1 Flavipsychrobacter sp. | reverse complement strand
GACTCCGTTATTCTCCACAGCTTTAAGTCGCCTTCGGGCGGCTTTTTTCTTTTATGGCATTCTGCACTTACATACTGTACAGTGAATCCAGGGACCGCTACTACGTTGGCAGCTGCGAAGACTTTTCCGTTAGGTTGATTCAGCATAACTCAGGCAGAAACAAGTCAACCAGTGGCGGTGCGCCATGGATTGTTAAGAAACTGGAAGAATACCCAACAAGGTCAGAAGCGTTAGCAAGAGAGAGTTTCATCAAGAAAATGAAGAGCCGGAAATTCATTGAGCAGGTGATTGTCGGTGAGCGCTAGAGCATCCCGAGGCATCGGGAAGGTCATCGGTTCGACTCCGTTATTCTCCACAGCTTTAAGTCGCCTTCGGGCGGCTTTTTTCTTTTATGACATTCTACACATCTGGAATGTCCGGGGCACCGACTCAAAAAACGTCTTACGGCAATTGTAGTTTGCCAAATCTTCCACCAGTTTGCAAAACGACGTACCGAAACTACGTGAGCCCAATAGATATGGATTGATTTTTTAGCGGCTGTATATCAACTAAGGCTTAGGCCAAAAGTTCAAAAGCCTGCACCATGAAACACAAACTCAGCTTTCTTAGCCTCATCATTTTTTGTTTGATAATACCACTAGCAGTGTTTGCAGAATCTGCTAGTACAAGCACTGCGGGAGAACAATGGGGATTTTCATTAGACATGATGTTTACTTTCCTGTTTTTAACATTAGGACCATTGAAGATCATCCAGCGTTTTGCGGTCCTAACGCGCGGTCAAGACGTAGTCGTTCGCCGGAAACTGGCGGTTACCTCATCAATCGTGGCATTAGTGGCAGCGGTTCTTGCCACTACCATCGGTGCGAAAATATTGATGACCTGGCATATTTCGCGGGGCGCAATTGTTCTTACCGCAGGCGTTTTACTCTTCCTTGTTGCGCTGCAAGGTATCATGTCACAGTATGGTGTCAAACCAGACCCGGTGGATCCGGATGCCCCCCCACCATCAGCCACACAGCTTGCATTTTCCCCGCTTGCATTTCCAACCATCGTTACACCTTATGGCATTGCCTTGCTGATAGTACTTGCTACTATTAGCCATGGGCAACTACTGCATATCCTGGGGTTGACGACGGCCATTTTCGTTATCAATCTACTCACGATGCTGGGTGCAGCGCGTATCATGAAGTGGCCTCTTGCGGTTGCTGTCTTGGGTATCCTGGGAGCGATAATGGGGGTGCTGCAAGTAGCGTTGGGCATCCAGGCAATGGTTAACGGGCTCCATTTTCTGGGTGTCGGGACTTAGAGCGGCTCAGCTCGCTGCCTGTTTTTCCCTATCTTAGAGCTCATCGGTAATTTGTGATGGGTACACAGCTCAGGTATTTTTTTCAGGATGTCCGCAGTTTGCTGGGCAGGCACAAGCGCCGGATACTCGTTATCTGGTTTACTCCTGCATTTGTGGGTATATGGTGGTATCGCCTGGAGCGCAGTCTTTACTTGTTGTTGGGTAAATCATATGGCATCATCAGGATCCCGCTTTTACCTATTAACGCACTCCTGCTTGCCTACTCACGACTGGACATCAACTATAAAGCAGACATCGGTCCAGGCCTTGCTGTCAAGCATCCATCTCTAGGCGTTGTAGTGTCAGGGTATGTGATCGCGGGCCGCAATCTTTCTATGGTTGGCGGAAACGCAATAGGGGTAGCGAAGCGGTGCAAACAAGGAGAGTTCATCATTGGCGATAACTGTACGCTGAGTGCTAACGCCGTGGTGTTAGGCCCGCTTACATTGGCGAATGATATTCTTGTAGGTGCCAGCAGCTGTGTGGTGAAAAGCTGCATGACGGATGGCGCAGTGTTGACAGGAGTTCCGGCAAAACCGATGGTGAAGGAAGCAGAGTTATCCGTATTCGAAGTATAAGCTGTATTTTACACACTGCTCATGCTCCAAAATCTTTACTACCTGAACAAGCTTCGCCGTTATCTCGGCATCCCCGATGCACTGGCTGCGTTTATAGCTTTGCGGGTAAAGAAAGACGGCATCATCAAGCTGGGTTTTCTGAAATATCCCTTCCGCATCCGGGTAGATAACATAGCGGATAGTGCAACCTTCAACGAGGTATTACTGAGAAAGGAATATGCGATAGGTCTGGATTTTATTCCTAAGACTATAATAGACGGAGGCGCCAATATCGGGCTGACTTCGCTTTTCTTTGCCAATAAATATCCTGGGGCCAGAATTGTTGCAGTTGAACCTGATGGCGGAAACTTCGATCTGCTCAGGGAGAACACGGCTAATTATTCTGCGATCAACTTCGATCTGCTCAGGGAGAACACGGCTAATTATTCTGCGATCAAACCGATGCGATCGGCTATCTGGAGCCACAACGCACATTTGAAAATATACGATCCGGGCCGCGGTGATAACTCGTACAGGGTGGAAGAAACAACAGAAACTGATTCCAAAGCGTTCACCGCCCTCGGCATCGCCGATATCATGCGCCAACAAAACTGGTCAACAATAGATATACTGAAGCTGGATGTGGAAGGCGCAGAAAAAGTGCTCTTTACCACGGGTTACGGTGCCTGGCTGCCAAGGACAAGAGTGCTGATCGTCGAAACGCACGACCGCTACATCAAAGGCACATCTAAAGCCGTGTTTGCCGCAATCAGCAAGTACAATTTCTCTTGCCGACTGCAA
>JAJNBR010000108.1 GCA_021156265.1 Flavipsychrobacter sp. | reverse complement strand
TTTCGAAAAAAGCGCTAACAACGTCAACAAATGTTAACAACCAGCCAGCTTGTGTATTTTTTAAAACAGCTCAAAACATACACAATTATACACAACCGGGCTGCCCAAGGTATAAGGGGTAGGGGTCTGTAAACAAATTGAAACAAATTCAGAACCAAACCCGCTACAGACAAGCATTCCACCAACACCCAAAAAACGACATTGTAACAAAAAAATCACCATAAATCCCATGAAAACCGCTCTTGTAACACCCATTTGTAACAATTGTAACAGGCTCACAGCCAACCGGGAAAATTGCTAGTTTTGTGCCCTCATGAAGCATTTACCCAATCTGCTGACGCTTGCCAACCTGTTTAGCGGTTGTATAGCCATCGTCTTCATCCTCAACTCCCAGCCTTACCTGGCTTCGTTCAGCGGGGAGGAATATTGGGTCATAGCCACCGAGCAGGCCTACTGGGGCAGCGTATTCATAGCCCTGGCAGCCATCTTCGATGTGCTGGACGGGTTTACCGCCCGCGCCCTCAAGGTATTCTCGCCCATTGGCAAAGACCTCGACTCGCTGGCCGATGTGGTGTCGTTCGGCGTAGCGCCTTCCATGATCCTGTTCAAAATGCTGTGGGCAGCTCATATGAGTGCACCCGGCGCAATGGATGTAAGTATGCTGGCTATGAGCCCGGCCTTCCTGGTAGCCTGCTTCGGCGCGCTCAGGCTGGCAAGGTTCAACATCAGTAGCAGCGAGCAAAAAGCATGGTTCATCGGCATGCCGATACCCGCCGCGGGCTTGCTGGTAGCGTCTTTCCCGCTCATCAACTGGTTCAACCCTATGGGCCTGGGCGTTATGTTTCAAAAGGCTTGGGTACTTTACCTTATTATAGCCCTGGTATGCTGGCTGATGGTATCGAAAGTGCGGTTCTTCAAGTTCATCCCTGCCAAATGGAGCCTGGCTACCATGTGGCCTCAACTGGTGGTGATCGCCGTTACACTTGCAGCTATTCCTTTTATTAATGTAGCCGCCATACCGTTGGCATTTATTATCTACATAATTTTGTCGCTCGTTTATCAACCGAAAGAAGCATAATCATAATATGAAATATACCGCTCATATCAACGTAATGCCCCTGAAAGAACTGCTGGACCCACAAGGCAAAGCAGTAAGCAATAGCCTGCACAACCTGGGCCTGGGCCAGGTACAGGATGTACGCGTGGGCAAACACATCAGCCTGCAAATTGAAGCCGGCAGCGAAGAAGAAGCCCGCCAGCTGACACAGGACGCCTGCAAAAAACTGCTGGCCAACCCCGTGATGGAAGCTTTTGACTTTACCCTGGTAGCCGGATAACATGCGGCTCTACCTGGTGCCATCCCCCATTGGTAACCTCGGCGATATTACTTACCGGGCTGTAGAAGTATTGAAGAATGCAGATGTGATTCTGTGTGAAGATACCCGCACCAGCTCGGTATTGTTGCGCCATTACAATATCCAGAAGCCGCTGACCCCCTACCACCAGCACAATGAGCATAAGATCCTCAACCACCTGGTGGAGCAGCTGCAGGACGGTAAAACCTTTGCCCTGCTCACCGATGCGGGTACGCCCGGTGTTTCGGATCCCGGTTTCTTATTAGTACGCGAGTGCCTCCGCAACGATATCCCGGTGGAATGCCTGCCGGGTGCTACGGCCTTCGTGCCCGCGCTTATCCAGTCGGGCATCCCCAGCAACAGGTTTGTGTTCGAGGGGTTTCTTCCTTTAAAAAAAGGCCGTCAGACTGCTATGAAGGCGCTGGCTGAGGAAGAAAGGACGATAATTCTATATGAATCGCCCCACCGCCTGGTAAAAACGTTGGAAGAACTGGCTACCTACTTTGGCGCCGACCGACAGGCAGCCGTGTGCCGCGAGCTGACCAAGATGTTTGAAGAAACGAGGAAAGGAACCCTGGCCGAATTAGCCAAACATTATACGGCTACCACCCCAAAAGGCGAGATCGTCCTGGTAGTAGCCGGAAAAGAATAAAAAAAGAAAAACCATCCTGTACAGGATGGTTCTCTATAATATTAGTGCAAACTAAAGACTAGTGAGCAACTGAATCAACGTGAACTGTAGTGTCAGTTGTAGCAGGAGCAGCAGTCATAGTGTCAACTGGAGCTGGAGTAGCTTCAGGCATCATAGTTGCAGTGTCAGTAGTAGTTGTTTCTTCTTCAGTTGTGTTACCGCAAGAAGCTACGAAAACGCCCATTGCCAGGGCCAGGATGCTGAATTTTACGAATTTCATGACTTTGTTTTTAAAAGTTATTTCACATTTATACCCCGTTCAGAAAAAGGTAACCCGCTATTTCCCATTTTTTTTAACAAAACTTATATTTTAAATAAACCAATAGACCATCAACACAATACGAAAGCGGGATTTTATAGGCTGAATGCAATATTTTCGTTCTTATCTTTACAAATTCTTGGCAATAAAGGCAGTTTTTTTCATGTAACCACAGGTTACTTTTTCAACAAAACAGTATTAATAGGTGTACGGCTCGGGCACAGAACAGGAGTTATTGATGGAGCTGGCAGCAGGTAAACGATCTGCGGCGGAACAGGTGTATAGTCAACACTATCCTATTGTAACCAAATGGATACAAAAGAATGGAGGCTCTGAACCGGACGCGGCGGACATATACCAGGAAGCCATGGTGATATTGTTTGAGAAGGCCCAGAACCTTGAGTTCAGGCTGAGTTGCAGGATCGGGACCTATTTGTTTGCCGTGAGCAAGAACCTCTGGTTCAAAAAGCTGCAAAAAAATCAAAAGGAACCGGGCTACCTTCCCGAAACAGGAGACTGGGCTTATGAAGATGATATTAAGGTCCACCACGAACGGGAAGCACACTTTGGCCAGCTAAACCAGGCATTGGAACAACTGGGCGAGCCTTGCAGATCTTTGATAAACGCGTTTTACCAGCATGATAAAAGCATGCAGGAGATCGCGGCAGACTTCGGATACACAAACCCGGACAATGCCAAAACCCAGAAGTATAAATGCCTCACCCGCCTTAGAAAGCTTTTCTATGGTGTGCAGGCTAAAGTATAAAGATGTCGACTGAGAATAATATATGGAAACTTGCTGAAGCCTACGTAGAGCAAACGTTGGCCGAAGCTGAGTTAGTGCAGTTGAAAAACAGGCTGGCAAGCGATTCCGCATTTGCCGAAGAATTTCATGAGTGTGTGAACATGATCCGTTCCTTGGGCAGTCGCGGAAAGCAGGTACAGTTCCGCAGCCTGCTGGCAGATATCCACGGAGCACAGAAACAAGTTCCGGCTAAGAGAACAGCGAAGGGCTATATCATGCTGATGCCCGAATACTGGCGCACAGCAGCCGTTGCTGCGGGTATTGCCATCCTTACTTCGCTCTCCACTTACTGGCTGGTACAAAACAACAACAAGAAAATAGCCTCTCAATACAGCCTGCTGAAACGCGACCTGGAAAAATATAAGCGCTCGCAGCACCAGCTGATCAATAATATCAAAGCGCAAGCAGCTACCACACCGACAGCAACTGTAAGGTATACCGGTACAGGCTTTGCCCTTACCAACGACGGCTACCTGGTAACCAACTACCACGTAACTGAAGGCGCCGATTCTATATATATACAGAACAGGGAAGGCGAATACTTCAAGGCCACTGTAAAAAGCATAGATCCTGCAGCCGATATCGCGATATTGAAAGTGGACTATAAGAATTTTCGCTTCAGCAAGCACGATGTTCCTTATACGTTCGAAAAAACGAAAAAGGGCCTCGGCGCACGCGTATATACTATGGGTTATCCGCAGGATGAGATCGTATACAACGAAGGTTACATAAGTTCGAAAAACGGTTTTGGTGGCGACTCGATGCAATATATGCTGGAGCTTCCTGCTAATCCCGGCCAGAGCGGTGCACCGGTTATTGACGCAGATGGAAATGTAATAGCCATCATTACCGGCAAGCAAACCGAAACTGAGGGCACTACTTATGCGGTAAGTTCAAAGGCACTGGTGCAACTGATACGCAACCTGCCTGCCGAAAGCCGTCTACGCCTGCCAAAGGTCAACAAGTTGGGTGGTCTATCCCGCGAACAGCAGATCGAGCGACTGGAAGATTATACCTGTTCGATCAAAGTCTATAAAAAATAATTTGAAAGCAGCCGATGGCTGCTTTTTTCATTTAGCAAAAAGCCGCAAAGCTTTATTTACCCTAACTTTGCGCCCTGTAAGCGCTTAAAGGTGAGCATCGTAGACAAATTCCTAAAAAACAGGCAGCCCCTAAACTCAACCGCCGATATGGCCTTCGTGGATCATATCGAGGAATTGCGCTGGCACCTCATCCGGTCGCTAATAGCGATACTGGTAGGGGGTATCATCATATTCTTCAACATTGAGTGGATATTCGATCGCATCATACTTGGGCCCGCACACTCCGATTTTGCTTCCTATAGGGTGTTGTGTAAACTTGGATCATTAATACATGTAGATGCACTGTGTCTGCAGGACGTTAAGCTGGAATTTCAGAATACAGAACTATCGGGGCAGTTCATGATGAGCTTTTCGGTTTCGTTTATGATCGGGTTCATCATCGCATTCCCGTATGTGTTCTGGGAGTTCTGGAAGTTCATTAAGCCTGCTCTTAAAGCCGAAGAGCTGAAATATGCCCGTGGCATTGTCTTTTGGACTTCATTATTGTTCTTTACAGGTGTACTATTTGCCTATTATGTTGTGGCTCCGTTTACCATCAATTTCTTTGCTGCCTACCAGCTAAGCCCATCGTTCAAAAACATCATTACCATCTCCAACTATTACGGCACTATGAGTGACCTGGTGCTGGGCCTGGGTTTAGTGTTTGAGTTACCGGTAGTTGTATTCTTCTTGTCAAGGATAGGCATATTGACTCCCAAGCTGATGCGTGACAAGCGCAACTACGCGATACTCATCATCTTCGTGCTTGCGGCGGTTATTACTCCACCAGATTGGTTTAGTATATGGTTGGTAGCAATTCCTTTGCTAATTTTATATGAGGCAGGTATCTCCATCAGCGAGCGCGCTGTGAAGGAACGCCGCAGGAGACAATTTGAAAATTAAATAACAGAACATGCAGGCAACAATATTTGATAAGAACTTTCCGCTGGTTATAGGCTGCGATCATGCTGGCTTCGAGTATAAGGAAGAAGTGAAAAAGGCTTTGACAGAAGCAGGCTGGCAGATAGAAGATAAAGGTACACATAGCAATGAGAGCACCGACTATCCTGACTATGCACATGCTGTAGCAGGCATGGTAGCTGACGGAAAAGCAGCCGCAGGTATCCTGATATGCGGTAGCGGTAATGGCGTTTGTATGACTGCCAATAAAACTAAAGGGATACGTGCGGCTCTATGCTGGAACGAAGAACTGGCATCACTTGCGAGGCAACACAACAACGCCAACATTCTCTGCATTCCTTCACGCTTTGTGTCATTGGACACAGCACAGAAAATGGTTGATGTTTTCCAGTCTACCGCGTTTGAAGGCGGTCGGCACGAAAAGCGCGTCAATAAGATCAGTAATACCTAAAATAATAAAGTCCTCAGAGTTGAGGGCTTTATTATTTACGGATAAAGAGTTTCCTATTTGTCTATATTGACCCTAATCGAAGTAAAGATGCTGCGCGGCAGGAAGCTAACGCTACCTCCACCACCATGCGCGCCGGATACTACCATACCGGAGTTATTCAGACTCTGAATGTCGAATACGTTTTTCACTCCCACTATCCACTGCACCTTATTTTCCAACAACTTCTTTTCTATCGATGCATCGCAATTATGCATTGCATCCTGCCTACCATTATACGTAGCACTTCCATCTATTGATGGCTGAAGGAAAGGTTGTGGGCCGGTATATTTATAGAACACATTGAAGTTTAGCTTAGGTTTTCTCCAGTTATACTGTAGCATCGCAGTTGCCTCCTGCGCAGAAAATGCGCTGTAATCTCCTTTCTGTTCAAATGTCCTGTTATATGAATACCCAACCTGGAGATGAAAGTTTCGAAACTGACCATCGGCTTGCAGAGAAGCTATCGCATTCTCCTGGTGTTTGATATTGCCATAAACATAATTGATGCTGTTAGTATCATTTGGGTTTACAGGTATAAGCGCTATTCCATTCCGGACATCATTATAATAACCCGTCAAAATGAACTGCAGATAATTAGCTTGCTTCTCATAAGCCTGGTACGACGCTGACACCTGGATGTGGTCACTTTTTTCTGCTACCAGTCCGAAGTTGCCTATTATGTTGTGATTATTATCAATAAAGCTTAGATACAACTCTTTTAATGATGGCGCCCTGAATCCCTGCGTATATGATCCCCGTACCTGAAGCTTGCTAACCGGCGTATAAAGAACATTAACCGATGGAACCAAGGGCGCGCTGTACGAACTGTTATGAGCAGCGCGTAACCCCGCCTGCGTAGTCAACTTGTCTTTTATTATCGGATAGGTTGCTGTTGCATATGCAGCATAATCCTGTATCTCCTTGTTTTTGCCGTCTATCTTGTTGCTGCTTACAAACTCGAGATTAATATCATAACCTGTGGTGTATAACAAGGCACCGATGTTGTTATTGTAACTACCTCTCAGATAAACATTACTAGTCACAGAAGTATCTTGGTCACCCTTACCGGTTGTCGGCGTTTCTGTAAGATTGGTTAGGTCCTTATTTACCTTGCTCTTATTCCGGAAGTACACAAAGTAGCCATTTTGACTCTGCCAACTGCCTTTCCCTGCCTTTCCATTCAACGATAAGCGGTTCATGATACGCTGAGTGCGGTAATATTCATCGAACGCGTATGCCCCGAGAAACGGATCCCAAACACGCATGCTACCTCTATTAGTAATTTCTTCGTTCAGATAGTCTGAATTAAACTGCAGGCCAAAACCAGACTTTGTAGTATAACCATAACCGACATTCCCCAGGTATTGCTCATTCGGTTTGAAATAAAAACTTCTCTGCGTTTGCAAAGTGTCATCCCCAAACGCGATTGGCTGATCAATATTTTTGTAACCCTCGAAGAAGTTACGTCCTCCCGACAAACTTACCTGGTGCTTGTCATTCACCCTAAAGGTTAGCCCGCCGTCAAAATTATATTTATAGATGCTTTCAAGATAAGTGCCTGCTGTAAACGAAAGCGGTTTCCTGTTTTTCTTAGTAATAACGTTGATAACACCTCCCAATGCGTCTGTTCCATACACAACACTCATAGGTCCCTGAATGATCTCAATACGCTCTGCATTGTTGAGATTGATCTGTGAAAGATTAACGTTGCCGTTTTCACGACCGTTCACGGGTAATCCGTCGATAAGAATCTTCACTTTGTTCCCGGTCATTCCCTGCATCTGTACACTCGAACCAAGTATGTTGTCATTGCCGATGTTTGTGTTCAGTTGGTTCTTTAGAACATCATTTAAGGTCACCGCGCCCTGTGCCTGTATCGTGGCTTTAGTGATCACTTGATAGTTAGCCAGGGCATTCTTCAGTTTTTCTGGTTGAGCAACCCCTGTCACTACGATCTCATTGAGCGACGAATGCTGTTTCACAAGCGCTATCTGAACAGTAGGATTTATTGGTGCCGTATTAAAACTTCTTTCGGCCTTCTCATAACCTAAAGAAACAATCTCCAGCAAGCAGGGAAAGTTGTCAATCTCCACCTCGGCTATGCCTAGCTCGTCGGTTTGTACAGTAGCTAAGGAAGCCCTGTTGTTACCGTCATAAACATTTACATGAGCCAGGAAAACCGGATTTCTGGTATCCTTATCGGTCACCGAAATACGTAGCCTGGTCAGTGCAAATGCATTAACCGACAGTAGATTTAATAACACCCAGAAAATAAACAGCCTCCATTTCATTTCTCAAAATCTCTTTTTTAGCAAAAAGGGTTCAGCTACAGTTGATAGCTGAACCCTTTACCAACTACGGGAATACCGTATGACTAGTGCTGAACGATCAGCTTATCCGATATTTTCCAACTTCCGTTACCCAGTGTTATTATATAAGTACCCGCAGCATACTCTGAAGTGTTTATTCCGAAAGCGTTCAGGCCCTTCTTCAGGTTTACTGTTTTGTTCATTATTACTTTACCTGTGATGTCATTTACTACCAGGCGGGCTTCACCTTGTTCTTTTACGTCAACAGCAAAATTCGCATCGTTGGCTGCAGGGTTTGGAACAATCGCATAAGTGCTTACGTTGCTCTTTACATCATTTACGGAAGTAACACCTACTGACCTTTTGTTGAACACGATCTTAGCAGGCGCACCACCTATAGTACCAGTGAACTGCGTAAACTTGATCTGGATGTACTCCTGCGAGTTATGTGACCTTACAAAGAAAGTATTAGGAGCTACACTGTAACCGCTGGGAGGGCTGCCAACCGGTGCTTTCCAATCATCGCCTATCGTGTTGATCTCCGGAGAGAACGAAGCAAGGTAGTTGGTGTACTTTGTAGTGTCAGCATCTACATTCTGCACCTCAGCCACTGTGATGCGCAGGTTATGCAACACGCCGGTAAATGTGATCGGCATCGGACCACCCATCATCGGACCACCAGTCGGATCTTTCTTGTGGTATTGGGTAAACAGCAAGTCCCAGTTATAGCGGTTTGGTTCCCTATTTACAAAGGTATTGCCAGCGATATCGTAGTAAACAAATACGCGGTCAGGATAGTCTTTCTTTTTAACGTAAACAGAGTTGTCTGTTGAGTTATCAAGTGCTGCGATCCTGAATTTGTAACCGATCAGGGTATCTACCATGCTGATGTACTGTTGTACCCAGAACTTGTAAGG
>JAJNBR010000107.1 GCA_021156265.1 Flavipsychrobacter sp. | reverse complement strand
AGTATGCTGGCGCAATGGATGGAGCTGCGCTGGACGCACTACCGCATGCGGCTGCTGAGAGCCCGCAGGCGTGCACGTATAGCGCAGCTCAAACGGCAGGCTTAGTCGCCGCCTTTTATCAGTGTGCCGGCTTCGTTGAACTCAACGCTTTTGCTCTTGCCATCCTCTTGTTTGAACGTAGCCTCGAACTCCAGCATGTTGTTCTCGGTTTCTTTTTCCCATCTTACGTCGGTAGCAGTAGGGTAAGCTGTAGTAAAAGACGACATTACACTTGCGGGCACATCAGCTGCAGCAATGTCCATTTTATGACCAACATCTCCGCTGCTACCACAGGCAGCCAGCAAAAGCGAAAAAGTTATCGCAGAAAGGCTCAGTAAGTTTTTCATATGCTTTGTTTGAATTAAACAAAGCGGCATAAAAACGATGCCCGCGGAATGCTGAGTTTGCTATGATACTCAGAAGCTTATCTGTTTCCATCAGTATAAAAGATGAGCTTTATTGTTATGATCGCGCTACACAGGCTAGTCTTCTACCACCACTCCCTGGAGTTCCCGGTATTCGGCATGTTTCTTTTTGCCATCTTCCATAAATGCGGCCTTGTATTCTACTTCGCGGGTGCGGGTTTCTTTTCCCCATGTTACATCAACAGCATCCGGGTATTTGCTGTTAAAGGCCGACAATACAGGCAGCGGTACATCGCCGGCATTTATCGATTCCATGCTGGCCATATCATTGCTGCCACCGCAGGCAGCCAGGAAAAGCGAAAATGCCAATGCGGAAAGGCTCAGTAAGTTTTTCATATGCTTTGATTGATGAATAAGCGGCATAAAAAAGATGCCCCGGCAGGGCCGGGCTTTGCGAAAGGCTGTAAATTATGCTGGTTTAGTCCCTTTCGGCAAGAACACCGTTTTTGTCAAATTCGGCATCCTGCTTTTTATCATCATACAGGAAAGTGGCCTCGTACACTGTATCAGCGCCATCCAGTTCACGCTCCCATGTCACTTCGGCGGCACCCGGATATTTTTTGGCGAAAGAAGTCACTACAGCATGTGGTACGTCGCCAGGGCCGATCTTTTTATCGTAGCTACTGGTGCCATCGCAGGCAGCAAACGCAAATAGAAGAAGCAGGGCAAAGGGGGTGGTTAATTTGCTGTTCATAAGATGTGATCTGAGCAATTAAAAAAATGCCCCGCACAACCGGGATTGATGTAACGACGGACACGCCTGGTGCTGAAAACACCGGCGTGCCGTACAGTTTTTTTGAATGCAATATCTTAGTCTTCTTCTACCACGCCACCGTCAGCTTCATATTCGGCGTGTTTCTTTTTGCCATCGTGCATAAACTCTACTTCGTACTCCACCTCTTCGGCATGAGTTTCTTTCTCCCATTTTGCGTCTGCAGCGCCGGGGTATTTAGTACTAAAGGCAGTCATTACAGCAGGAGGAACATCGCCCGCGGTTATTGCTTCGCCTTGCTTATTATCGCTGCAAGAAGCAAAACAAAGTGAAATTGCCATTGCACAGAGGCTCAATAGTTTCTTGTTCATATGTTTTTGATTGATGTACAAAGCGGCATAAAAATGATGCCCGCGATATCCCAGGCATAAAAAAAGGCGCTGCAAGAGCGCCTCCTTCTGGTCGTTTATGTACGGCTTTTAAAAGCAAAGGCTCAGGCCAATATTGAAACCGCTGTTGTACTGGCGCCTGCGTGGCGTATTGTGCAGTAACGAGTTGTATTCATTTACCCCGTCGGTCATCTGGCTGGTTCTGCTGTCGCTGTTGCTGAATTTCTGGTACATGTAATAGCCTCCGAGGTTCAGCGAAAATGCTTCAGTAAGCCTGTAACTGAAAGAAGGTTGAAGCAAGATGCCTATGGTGCCTGATTTCTCCTCGATCTTGCCCGACTTTGCAGCCACCTTGTCGAGGCCAACGTTATAGCCCTGGCTTTGCAATGTGGTAAAGTACTCGTTCACATTACCATCGCCCTGGTTTTCGTTGTACTCTTTTACGGTTATCAGCCAGTCGCTGGGGTGAGGTACAGGTTGATTGTCGTATACGGCAACAGGCTGTCCGGTGGTCATGTCGAACTTGTAGATGGCTTCGTAGTTGTATGCAGCCGTGCCGCTGTAAGAGGTTTCCATCCGTACGTTGTACACGATACCCCCGTCGATATTGAACCCGAACTTGTCAGAGATCGGTGTTCTGAATTTGATCAGCAACGGTATGCTCATGTTGGTGATCTCCAGTTCTTCGCGTATTGGAGCTGTATTAGTCACCACCTGGCGAAAGACATCGCCCCTGGAGTCAACAGACATGTATTCGAAATGGGTGGAGTCTATCGAAATAACGCCGGACCCTTTCAGGTATACGATACCCGTAGCTATGCCCCATTTTTTGTTGTTGCTGAAGAAATAACCCAGCTGCGCATCAAAGCCTAAGCTATTATCGTAGTCCCTGTTCATTTTTGAGCGCGAGTAATTGAGCGTACCGGGATACACCCCGGTCGCCGGCATAGGGTTCATGCGCTCCTTCAGCCAGCCGTATTTGAAATTCAGGCCGGCGTATACGCGACCCGTGGGTTCGGTCTTCTGCGCAAAGGCTTGTGTAGCGCAACACATCATCAGTATAGAGAGCGTTTTTTTCATGTGTCTTTTGATTGTGTGTTTGCAATTAATGTTTAACAAATTTAGCTACCGCGATCTTCGTGCCGTCTGCCGTGCATATCACCGAATACATACCCTGCGCCAGTGAGCTTATATCTACCCGCGCATACCGGTTAGGTGCATCTATATTCATCAACAGTTTGCCTGTTAGATCATAAACGGCAAACCCAACCTGTGAAACGCTTACAGACTCCAGTTCGATATTCAATATATCGTTGGCCGGGTTGGGATACAGTTTCAGCGCGGTTGTGCGCAGTACCGGTTCTTCTGCATTGGTCGGTTTGTTATAGTATGCTTTTTGCAGGCAATCGGAAGTTTTGATCAACACCCAGTAGTATTTATTGGCAAAGTCAGGAGCAGTGTTCAGGTAATCCTGCCTGGTCTCATTGCTGATGGCGGTTGAGTCCAGGGTAAGCTTATCATCATAGCCCCAGAGGTAGCTGTCCGCGTTATTGTTCAGGGCAACGAAACGCCCGTTATGGTAGATAACTTCTACATCCGGCGAGCTGGTTGTCGATAAGCTTACCGGGTAGGTAGCAGTGGTGTCGCAGCCGGTAGTGGTGATCGTCGCTGTCAGCATTACTTCGGCGGCGCCCGTGTTAGGGAAGTTCACCAGGGCGTTCTGTCCGTTCGCACTTTGTTTCCACACGCCCCCGTTAGAGGATTTCCATGCGTACGTGGTGCCCGCAGGGGGCGGCGTAGCGGCGCCAAAGTTCTGGTACATCGTATTCGCGCAAAGCTGGTCGTGCGGCATGATGGCAATAACAGGTAGCTGCGGGCGGTTATGCAACGTGAGTACTACCTGTTCGGTGGTGCTGCAACCGTTTGCGGTGAGTGTGTACACATACGGTACAGTGACGGTGCCGGTGCTGTTGTTGGACAGGGTTTCTTTGATAGCCCCCGTACCTGTAGCGCCGGGCCGTGCCCAGGTAAAGCTGGTGCCCGGGGTTGCACTGGTTGGTGTGTAGTTAAACTCCTCGCCGCCGCACAAAGTAGCCGTTAGCGGGCTGTTAAGTTTCGGCGCCGGGTAAACTGTTACAGTTACATTTTCTGAATGATGGCAGTTATACGCCGATGCTGTGAACACATAGGTCACAGTAACAGGATTAGGAGTAGTGTTGATCAGTGTCTCGTTGGGATTGCCGCTACCGGCCGATGCTGCATTGCTGATGCCGGCTACAGCGGCCCTGCTCCATGTAAACGTTGCGGCAATGGTAGCGCTGGTTGGCGTATAGCTGAATGGGGTATTGCTACATATAGCCGGAGGTGTCAGCGAGCTGCTGAGCATTGGCGTGGGGTAGGCATAGTAGCTAAAGTTATTGGTTGGCCCGGTGCATCCGTTTGCAGATGGCGTTATAGTTACTACTGCTTGTACCGGAATGACTCCGTTGTTAATGATGGCAAAGGCCGGGACACCACCGGTGCCGCTGGCGGCAAGGCCAATGGAAGTATTGTTGTTCACCCAGTTGAACGTTGTACCGCTTACAGGACCCGCGAAGGTAACTGCGCTGGTCATGTTGCCATTACATACATCCTGCACACCCACCGTGTTTACAGTAGGTGTGGGGTTCACCGTGATAATAAAGGTCCGGGGAGTACCGGGACAGCCGTTGGCCGAAGGCATAACCGTGATGGTGCCCGCAACCGGGGCACTGGTAAAGTTGGTAGCAGCGAAGGCTGCAATATTACCTGTGCCACTGGCACCAAGACCGATAGAGGTTGTGTTGTTGGTCCAGCTGTAAGTAGTGCCCGGTACGTTACCGCTAAAGCTGACAGCCGTGGAGGTAGCGCCGTTACACAGCGCCTGGTTAGCTATTGTATTTACAGTTGGAGTGGGATTAACAGTTATGGTAAAGTTGGTGTTTGGACCTATGCAGGTATTGGCTGTTGCATTTACAGCGATGGTGGCCGTCACAGGACTTGAGATGGCATTTGCCCCGCTGAATGCTGCGATATTGCCAGTGCCACTTGCCGCGAGACCGATAGAGGGGGCACTGTTGGTCCAGCCGTAAGTAGTGCCGCTCACCGCGCTGCTGAAGTTTACAGCGGCTACTGTTGCACCGTTACATACGGTCTGGTTAGCAACCGCGTTCACCGTCGGCGTCGGGTTTACCGTTATGGTAAAGTTGCCTGCCGGGCCGGGGCAGCCGTTGGCGCTGGGCGTCACGGTTACGGTTGCTACTACCGGGGCTGTAGTAGTATTCACTGCAACGAAGGAAGCGATATTACCTGTACCACCGGCCGCAAGCCCGATAGACGTTGTATTGTTGGTCCATGTATAAGTGGTACCCGGCACAGTACCAGAGAAGGCAACGGGTGAAGTAGAGAAACCGTTGCATCTTGCCTGGCTGGCTACAGCATTAACCGTTGGTGTGGGGTTTACTGTTATAGTAAAATTGGTAGGAGTGCCGATGCAGCTGCCGCCGACAGATGGTGTAACAGTGATGGTGGCTGTAACGGGGGCGCTGCTCGCATTGGTAGCCATGAAGGGCGCAATATTGCCCGAGCCGCTGGCGGCAAGACCTATAGAAGTATTGTTATTGGTCCAGTTAAAAGTAGTGCCTGTACCCGTGAAGCTGACAGCAGTGGTCGTTGCGCCATTGCACAAGCTCTGGTTGGACACAGCATTGATCGTGGCAGGCGGATCGGTCAGGACATAGGGACCCGGAAAGAAACTTGGGGTAACGCCGTCTGATACCAGAATACCAGTGTACGTTCCGGCGCCGACAGTGAAAGTACCAAAGGTGACTATATGGAGTGCACCGCTTCCGTCGGTGGGCTGCGCATACGCACCGGGGAGAGGAACCCCGTTTTTAGAATATTGAATTATATAGAACTGGTTGGTCAGCAACCCGGTGATGGTAATGACACCGTCCGTTCCACCACAAGTACTCGGGTTTGTAAGTCCGCTTACTGCCTGCGCTTTACTTACAAAAGGCAACAGGGCAACAGACAGTAACAAGATATATTTGATAATAGTGCCGGATACTTTACCGGGGGAAGGGTAATGGCTCATAAGACGTTATTTAAATTTTTAACTGGATGGATGTAAACCAACCGATAAAGATATATATTATATTTTCAAGGCAAGAGACAAAGTAATTTTTGAGAGAGAACCTGTACCCAATACAGGATGCACGCAGAAAGCGTTGAATGGCACGTACTTAAATTGCAAGAGGACATTCTGAAGAGAAAATGGCAGGTTGTAAAGCGATAAGAATGTTCAAGGCAAAGGAAGATCACCTGTTTCTTATTGCAGCCAAAGGGGTGCATCTAATCTGCCTGGTGACACTGGTAGGCAACGGCCTTGCGTATAGTATAGTCGCCATCCTGCGTGACTGTTACGCCTGTTTTTTGCTGCTGCAGGGTTTCTATTTCTCTTTCGGTCTTATCACATTGTTCTTCCCAGCTGCCTTCAATTACTCGCATGGAGTCGCCGGCGGCAGAGGTACCAAGCGTATCTGTATTCACCGCACATTCCCAGCAGTACTTTTTCTCGCAGGCGGAGAGCAGGATGGTGGCGAGTATTATCCAGGCGGTGTGTTTCATTGAAAAAGGTGTGCGGGTATGGCGGATTATTTTGTACAACTCATTCTCACCAAGCGGCGAACGGTAGAACTGCCTTCCTGCCAGGTGCTGTCGCTAGCGTTCTTTTTCTCGTCGTCCCTTATCTCGTCGGTAGAGCGGCTGCAGAGCACATCCTGCCTCGCGCTTTCTATTGTTGTAGAATCATGTGCGGCAGATACCACTGTTGTGGTGATGGCGGTTTCGCACTGCCAGCAATATTCTTTGCGACAGGATGCCAGCGCCAAAGCAACAAACGATATCAACAATACATGTCTCATAAGTGTCAAAGTTACTCATCTTCTGCAGTATCCGGTTCATCGGCCGGTTGTTCTGCTTTAGGTATATCTATGGGTTTGTGCCTTGCGGTGTTGAGCCTGTAGGTAATGGCCAGTGTTATGGGGTAATATGCAAAAGAAGTGCCGCGGGCCACAGGTGTAATGTCTCCGGTGGGCTGCTCGGTCAGCACATACATAGCGGCATCCGGACGGTATCGTGCGGCCACTTCGGCCTGTATACCCCAGCTGCCGCCCAGGTGGTAGTTGTACCCCAGCTGTGCGCCAACGAACGCGCCGGGCCGGGTGCCTGTGCCGCCGGCAAGAAAGCTGCTGTCGGGGCGGGTAGAGCGCGTAGCCCTGACGTCTTCGCTCATGGCCTGGAAATCGCCTGCCTGCAAGCCTGCATATAAAAAGTTGCGGCCCATAGTATGCCGGTAGTTGGCAAACACATAGCCCGATACCACGCGGCTGTTGACCTCGTAGCTCATATTGTAAACACCCGCTTCAGAACGGAAGCGCAGCGGCGACCCGTAGCTGAAATTGCGTTCTACCCTGTCGAAGCCGATGCCCAGCTGCAGCCAGTGTTTTATCTCTACCGATGCGGTAGCCCCGGCTATCCAGCCCGTGCCGCCTTTTACATTCTTAAAATAATCGGTAGCTATGCCCGAGGGCGCATTATTGAACAGAACGCCCCCGCGCGCGCCGAGCCAGAAGGCCTGGCCTTGTGCCAGCGCGGGTGCCAGGAGGAAGAGTATAATGGTCAGCAGTCGCATAGTGTTTATTTGAGGGGAACGGTTTGGGTTTTTACAAGCAGGAAGTAGGGCAGTTCGACATTGGCGCTCCCTATTCCGGGTTTCATGCGCATAAGATAGAGCGAATCGGAGGAACCGCTGTACAGTGGGGCCTGGGGGCGCAGATCGTTGGTCAGTATATAGTCGCCGGCACTGATCGTGAAGCTGCCTTTCTCCGGTCTGAAATGTGTATTGGTAAAATCGCTTTTTAAGAGGAGGGCCGGGAGCTGGTCCGGATACAGCCGTGCAGTATCGTAAAATTGACCCACGATATCCATATAGACGGAATGATACTTCTTGCTCATCAGCGTATCCCACACCGAAACGCCTGCGGCGTTATAAGCATTTACCGACTGCCAGTGGGTGGCCTTGCCATTGCCATTCAGGCAATACAGCCTGTATAGGTCCGGGTCACCGCCCAATAGAACAGTGCTGTCTGCCTCCAACGGGTAGTGGCGGAAGGGCTGGTAGTTCTGCGGCAGGCGCATCACATAGTTGCTGTAGGTATAGTCGGCGCTGTGCCAGTCAAGCAGGTATGCCTTGTCGGTTTCCATCAGCGAGTCGCCTATATGCACGGTAGCCCCCGCAGGCACGGTTATCTGCCGCAGCAGCGCTATTTTGTTGAAATTGAGACTCGATTGTCCGGGTGTATGCAGTATGTTGACATAAGCCGTCTGCTGCAAGCCGTTTTGGAAAAGGTTGGGGGAGCCTTTGGGCATCAGCATAGGTGTATTGTGCTGGCGGCAGGCCGGCAGGCTCATGGCCGCGCACGCAAACAAAAGGATAAAGCGGGATCGCATAGTTCGGGCAAAGGTTTTAATTGGCAAACAACCTATCGGCACAAAGCCTGTGCCGAAAAGGTCGTTCTAATATAATACATTCCGTTTGTAACGGAAAAATGACAGTGGTTATTATTGGATGGCTGATGTGGAGGACTGTTATTTGCCGACAAATGGAATATCAAAATAACCGGCAATACGAACGGTATCTTTTTTGGTCCGCTCAATGGCTATGAAGGCAAATTCACCTGCGGCTACCAATTCATCGAGGCGCGCGAACCTGATCATCGACAAGCTGTCGTCTACCCTGTATTCTTTTGTAGGTTCCGAAGGGCTGTGCACGGTGTAAGATGCCGCCGATAACTGGTAAGGAGTATTTAGCTGAGGCTTATCTACTCTCAACTCCATCAGGATACTGGTAGAGGGTTCGTTATCCGGGTGGCGATCCGTCAGTATCAGATAACCCATGGAGTCGCCGGGCCCCGGCAGTACAAATTTCCTCCGGTACAGCACCACGTCCTCGTCGTCAAACAGTCCGGACGGCACTTCGCGGTATACTTCCGGGTCCAGGATGTTGCGGTTAACCCTGGCCACCAGTATGTCGGCACCGGTCGTTGTTTTTTGCGGGATGCTCTCGTCCTGTGGGACTGCCTCCCATTTTCCATCCCAGCACGAGGCCAGCGAAAGCATTAGCAAACAGGTAAGCAAATAAGTTTGTGGCAGTTTCATACGTAATTATTTGACGCGAAACGGTATATCAAAGTAG
>JAJNBR010000106.1 GCA_021156265.1 Flavipsychrobacter sp. | reverse complement strand
GTCACTTACGACGAGAGGTTTTGTGCACCGGATACAGGTACCCATACGAACCCACCGCAGTTTATAGGTAAGCCGCGACTTAATACCGCCGGCCTATAACTAAAACTTATAGTTTTTCCATATTTTTAAAAAGTTGATTATTATAGAGTAAAAAATTAAAAAAATTCAGAAAGATTATTATTTTTGAATAAGACATTAAAAAGACCTTAAGATCAATTTTATCACCACCGAAAATTATATTTTATGAAGCCACATGAACGCATACACGGGCCATAGTCTCCCTTCACATCCTGCAGCAGCAGTGCCGATGCGCCTATCACCCCCATCGGCAACACTACAGCTGGTCTTTAAAGCTGTCATTTATTGTAGTTAATAGCTTCGCCTGAGTTATTACCTTAAAAAAACCATTTTTATGAAGATGACTATCGCACTACCCCAGGCATTATTGGATAAAAATGCTTTATCCGATAAAAATTCTAAAAATGTCACCGTTGTAACTTTCGTTACGGCCTCTACTCTGTTGGTCTGCTGTTTAGTTCTAAACATAGCTATCAACAACGCCTTTCTTCATTACAAATGGGACCTGATCTTATTGAGGAATCTGTGTGTGTTGCTGTACATGTCCTGTGCGTATTTATACATCAAGGCTGTGATTTTTCGCCGGCCGCTTAAAACCGAAGACCTCGGTCATGTTTTTCCTGCGCTTCTGTATTTAATCAATTTCATTCCGCTGTTCTTGCCGCAGTACGAGAATAGTAATGCACTAAACCGGGTTTCGGCTCATGCATCTTTTCTGCCTAATACTGCTTTTGCCGCTTTTTATTATCACGCTATTGGTATTTATCTGCTGCTCCAGGTCAACACTTTGATCGCATGGGCGCGTAAGCGCCAGCAGCTTATTAAAACCTATAACCATCCGTTGGTAAAATGGTTTCTATTATGTATCGGTATAGAAGTCTATTTCCTGTTTTGCTCCTTGTTCGATCTGTATCGCGCAGAGAAATTTGAAGAGTACGTGGTATTATTCGCAATTGTAGCTAGCAGCATGTCCATCATCGTTGGTTTTGTTATAGCCCAAACCAGAGACACTGCGATGCTTCAGGTAGCGTCAGCAGATGAAGATTTTAAGACCGCTGAGAATATCGAAATGCCGGTTGAGGAGGTTAAAAGTATGGACCTGCCTGTAAACACCAACATTTCGTCCAATCACCACGACTACAACTTCTCCCAGATCGAGCAAAAGGTGAACACCATCCTGGTAGAAAAACAATTGTTTCTGAATCACAGCTATACCATCAGGATGTTGTCAGACGATACCGGAGTTCAGTCGTATATCCTGTCAGCGTTTATAAACAGGAGATATGGTATGAACTACAATGATTTTATTAATGAATACAGGATCAAGTTCTGTATCGAAAAAATAAAAAATGAAGAATGGAGGTACAAAACGCTTGAAGCACTTTCTAAAGAGTCGGGTTTTAACAATAGAAACTCGTTTACCCTGGCCTTTAAGAAAGTAATGGGTGTCACTCCGTCTGATTTTTTGAAACAGATCAAAGTTGACTGATACCTGGCTAGCCTCGTAGTTTTTTTAGGCGAAGCGCTATAGTGGCACTGAACCGCCGGACGCTAGTACCGGTGGTTCAGGCCGGGTGTCTAAACCGCACCTTAGGTATACAATAGCAAAGACTGTCAAATACGCAGCTTACGTCAGCCGTATTTAACTATCACCATGAAACAGTAAAAGGGTTGTATTTATGCAGCCCTTTTACTCTGTATGAGATCTACGGCCTGAGAGTAATCGATGGCATCCGCTTAATCATAGCAGCAAACAGCAGACTAGGTACCAGGCACCAGGTTTGCTCGTCAAACAAAACAGTCCAAATAATCCAGCGCCATATGTATGACCAGCCCGGTAGCTACCAGCCTGGTTTTTTTCGGTATCAGTAATAATATATAGGTCGCGATCGCGACATAGGAGTGTAACGGATGAAAGCCTACGCTGCACCTGTTCGGATCGTAAATGGGGTTGGCAAGCAAATGGTCGACGTCGACGATCATAGTGGCTGATAGTATCAACCATGTCCGCAACATTTTGTCTCGAAAAAAGACAAAGCTGTACATAAGGGGTACTAAAAAATGCAGAACAATGTGAAGCATTTATAAGCCGGTTGTTGCTAAACTAGTGTTTTGATCGATGGCGATACCCGCGCAAAATAAAAAAGGCTTACAGATTTGTAAGCCTTTTTCTGGGTGGTCCCACCAGGACTTGAACCTGGGACCCTCTGATTATGAGTCAGATGCTCTAACCAACTGAGCTATAGGACCTGGCTATAAAGCCGAAAGGATGGCAAAGGTATTGGATTTTCTCAAAAACGGAAAAATTCAGCCGTTATTTTTGTAAAATGATAGACGGTATCAGGCACATCATTTTTGATCTCGGGGGAGTGCTCCTCAATCTCGATTACAATCTTACGGAAAACGCTTTTGTCTCAGGAGGTATGAGTAATTTTGGCGAACTGTATTCGCAACTGCGGCAGACTCCTGTATTCGACGATTTTGAGACCGGCCGTATTGGCAAGGATGAATTCATCGACACATTGAAAAAACATTGCGACATGGGAGAAGAGGATATATGTGTCGCCTGGAATGCTATGCTGCTGGACTTTCCGCTGCGCCGGCTGCAGCTCCTGCAACAACTCCGCCTGCATTATGACCTGGTTTTACTTAGCAATACCAACGAGATACATGAAGAAGCTTTTAATGAGATACTGATGCGGACCCATGGCATACCCAACATCGGTGTGTTCTTCGATAAGGTGTATCTCTCACATCGCATCGGCCAGCGCAAGCCATCTGCCGGCGTATTCCAGATGATATTGGACGACACAGGCTTTAAGCCGGAACAAACATTATTTATAGATGATAGTCCCCAGCACATAGAAGGTGCCAAGGTCCTGGGCATCCAAACCATCTGGCTCGAAAAAGGAATGACGATAGAAGACACTATTTTTCTGCGCAAAGACATAAAAAAAGGGGAGTGATGCACGCCCCTTTTTTTATGCTCAGATCGTTCCTATTCTTTACTACGTTTATTGGAAGGAAGTTCTTCATTGACAGGTTCAGGTTTTACTTCCGCCTCAGTACTTGCGGTTCCCCTGCTAAATGGTATTGACCGCTCGAAAGGCAAGCCATAAACTTCCGGGTTCAGGTAAAAACCTTTTTCGTTCGGCGCTTTCTCCACTTCTGTGACAATGCGGTTTTTTTGTGCGAATTTGTCATTGCGAACACCGGTTACCATCCAGCTTACTTTCACATTGGGTTTATCTGTTTTAATTTCAAACTTGTTGCCGCCTATTTCTTTTGATACTATGGCCTGCGCAAACTGCCCAATCACTGTCAGCTGGTATTTGAAATCTATATTCTCTACCTCAAAATACGCGGGCAGGCTCACCACAGCGTCGCCACTGGCATCGGTAGTGATATTGCCGTTGTATATATTCATCATGTCAGGACTTTCCACAAAACTGTGTATGAGGTATTTGTTCGCCGGATCCATAGGGTGGTCTATCTTGAACGCGCCCGCCGATTTTGAAAGCGTGCCGGCGACATTGACATTGCCTGAGAAGAAACCTGCATAACCACCGGAAGATTGGCCCCAAACGCCATAAGCTCCCACACCGGTATTTGATATTCCTGTGATCGCGTTGCCGTTAGCGGCGGTCGTGGTGGCCCGAACTGCGGATTTGGCACTGCCTGAAAGGGTAGTGACATTTATGCCGTTTGCGTTAGTAGATGTATTTACTTGTACCACGTCTGCCGTGTTGGCGGCATTGGTGTTTTCAAATTTACCTGCCATACCGGTTCCGGCCGAGATTACCTGTCCTAACACTCCTATACCGGTTGAGGTATTGAAACCGCGAACACCATATCCTGCACCGTCGCTGCGACCCACTACCGCTCCTACGCCTAAAGCGCCTGAACTCCGGCCTACAACAGCCTCGCCGGTGAAATTATCACCAATTATCCCGGCTGAAGACATCGAGCCTGTAATACCCCACACAGCATTGGCGCCGCTGCTGTTGGAGAATACGCCGGCACCGCTGGTGGTTGCCACGTCAATGCCGCGTCCGGAGCCGGTTGTAGAAATTTCAGCCACATTTGCTGTAGATGCATTATTAGTGATGGTCAGGCTGGCTGCGACACCAGTATTGCTTGTAGCCTGCAGCCCATTACCACTACTGCTTGAGGCCGAAAGCCCTGTGCCAGTACTGCTTGTGGCCAAAAGGCCGGTGCCGGAATTAGAATTACCAACTAACCCGATCCCGGTGGTAGTGTTACCATAAACGCCCAACCCGTCAGGTGATGTTCCATACATCCCCCAGCCGGAGCCTGCCTGCGACCCATACACCCCAATGCCGAGATTGCTTGTACCATTGTTTATACCTCTTACTGCACTTGAAAATCCTCCCGGTGAAGTACTGTTGATAACACCCTTTACTGCAAATGCACTGCTTGTAGTGCTGTTATTGATCCCTTCAATAGCAGCGCCTGCGTCATTGTTCTGGATGGTAAATAGCGAACCGGCATCAGAGGTACTGTCGAAATAGGGCAGTATCAACGCTGCATGATCGGCGTAGGCAGCAAAGGGCACGCTTAGCAACTGTTTTGTGCCCAGGTCGGTATAGGTAGTGCCTCCCGCGGGGTCCATTTCTATCTTTATATATTTATCGGCCTTACTCCAGTCGATGGCGTTTATATCGCCGCTGGCGATCGTACCATCTCCGATGGCAACTGTGTACAAGCCAAAAGCGTTGGTGATTGGTGTATGCGTTTCGCTATATAAAACAGGACCGGAAGAATTGGAGTCAAGGATACTGATGCGCAAACCTAATGTCTGATTGGCGATTGCGCCGCCTGCGGAACTCCGGGCTATTCCCTGGTAATTAAATTTCATTGGCGGCTGCGCAATCGAACTACTTTGAATAAGCATTACTGCCAAAAAAGCTATAATAATTGCAGTGTTTTTTTTCATAAAACTTGTCTTGATGGTGAATAATTGTTTTCATAATCGGGTTCAATGAAGCTTCTCTATTTTAAAGCTTGATCTAAAGTCTGTGTTGTTAGCAGGCGCCTGGAAACTTACCTGGAGAAGGTAGTGGCCTGCAGCCAGCGAACGGAGATCAAGCTCTTGTTTTTCATTGCCGGCTCTGAGGGTAAAGTTTCCATTGAGAATGCTTTTTCCAGAGGCGTCAGCAATGGCATATTGAAGCAGGCCGCCATTTTGGAATTGCGGCTGCAACATCAGGACATCGCGGGCGGGATTGGGGTACACGAGCAACTGCTCTGATGTGGCGTTCACGCGGTCGATGCCGGTGGCAAAAGGCGCAGGTTGCAACAGTCCTTGTGTCACCACCAGATTGGAGGACACGAAGCTGTTCACAAGTGTCATTTCGCCAACAGACCATTCATGGCTGTCGGTTCCGATGGTTGTGGCGTCGCCGGTAACATTCATAGTAGCGGGGCCGATGGTTTGCGCCCTCGCCAGACCTGCTAACGTAAGAAGCAGGATCAATAGCACTGATCTTTTCATGAGAAAGGAGTTTAATTGATCAAAAGTATACACGGTTTTTTGAATAATTAGAAAATCAAATGCGATAATCTGCTGATGTATGCCAACTTTAACTAGAATAAAAAAGCACCGGATATACCGGTGCTTTCAGTTAAAATGATATGTATATATTAATGCGCTATTTCACTTCCTCGTATTCTATATAATCGCCGTCTACCTGCTTGGGTGCCTTCGGCGCAGATTTTGGCTGGGCGTTTGTATTCGCCTGCCTTTGCATGTCTTCCATTTGTTTTTGCATCTGGGCCAGCTTGTCTGTTGCAACCTTGGTAATAATGACCGGAAACAGGAACCGCATGACAAAACGTAGCACCAGCGAAATGATAATAGACCAGATAATGAACTTAAGTATCATAGTGGGATCAAAGGTACTAAATAGGCATTTGCTACCCGTTAATGAAATTATAATTATGTTTTGGCAAATTTTGGCTGGAACTAACATAACTCCTATATTTGCACTGGAAACAATCAAAAAGAAGGGGACTCGATAGTCCCCTTGTTTTTTATCTATGAGTGAAATAATTGACAAGATCAGGCTGCTGACAGAGCCACTTTTAGAAGGTACTGATGTGTTTATCATTAATATAAAGATTAAGCCGATAAACAATATCAAGTTATACCTCGAATCCGATAGCGGGCTTCCGATAAGTAAATGCGCCGAAATAAACAGGAAACTATACCACCAGATAGAGGAACAACAAATGTTTCCTGACGGCGATTTTTCGTTGGAGGTATCCAGCCCTGGTGTCGACGAGCCATTGTTGCAGGAAAGACAATATAAAAAGAACATCGGCCGCACGCTATTGGTGACACCGGTAGAAGGCGCTGACCAGTTGGGTGTGCTGAAAGAAGTGCAGGAAGACAGAATAGTGCTCGAAGTAAAAGTGGGCAAAAAGAAAGAGATCCAGGTGGTAGAAATGCCATTTTCAGAAATAAAAAAAACCGTAGTTCAAGTAATTTTTTAATCTAAAAATCCCTGCCCTGCTGGTAGGGGCATAAAAGCGAAGAACCATGTCAAGTATCAATCTTATTGATTCGTTCCAGGAGTTTAAAGACGCCGAGAATATTGACCGGCCAACCTTGATGAAGGTTATTGAAGACGTATTCAAAACCTTACTCCGTAAAAAGTACGGAACTGACGAAAACTTCGACGTTATCGTAAACGACCAAACAGGTGACCTGGAGATATTCCGTCGCCGCGAGATCGTGGAGGATGGCAATATTGAAGACGATAACCTGCAGATCCCACTGTCGCAGGCAGTAAAAATAGAGCCGGACTATAGCGTGGGTGAGGAGGTATATGAAGAAATGGATGTCCGCGACTTTGGACGCCGTGCTATATTGGCTGCTAAGCAAACGCTGGCTGCCCGCATCGGTGATCTGAAAAAGAACAACCTGCTGAAAAAATATGCCGACCGCATTGGTGAGATCATCGGCGGAGAGGTATACCAGATATGGAAAAAAGAGATACTGCTGCTGGATGATGAGGGCAACGAGCTGATCCTGCCTAAATCTGAGCAAATACCTACCGACTTCTTCAAAAAAGGCGAATCGGTACGTGCGGTAGTGAAGAAAGTGGAGATGCGCAACAATACGCCGATCATCATATTGAGCCGTACACACCCTTCGTTCCTTGAAAAACTGCTGGAGATCGAAGTGCCTGAAATCATGGATGGCCTTATCGTTGTCCGGAAGATCGTTCGTGAACCGGGTGAGCGTGCCAAAGTGGCGGTAGAAAGCTACGACGACCGCATTGATCCGGTGGGTGCCTGCGTAGGTATGAAAGGTAGCCGTATCCACGGTATCGTACGCGAGCTGCGCAACGAAAACATAGATATTATCAACTTTACGGCCAACACGCAACTGCTGATCCAACGTTCGTTAACACCTGCGCGTATCAATCGTATGGATATGGATACCGAAGGTGCGCATGCGGATGTATACCTCGAACCCGACCAGGTATCCCTGGCTATCGGTAAAAAAGGTGTCAATATTAAACTGGCGCAAGAGCTGACCGGTTTTAGCATTGATGTTTATCGCGATGTACAAGATCAGGAAGTTGAATATGATATCGACCTCGACGAATTCTCAGATGAGATAGAAAGCTGGATCATTGATGAGTTCAAGAAGATAGGCTGCGATACAGCGCTGAGCGTGCTGGAACTGTCGGTTGAAGAGCTTGTTCGCCGTACCGATCTGGAAGAAGAGACGATACGCGACGTGCAGAAGGTACTGCAGGCTGAGTTCCAGAATGAGTCTGAATAACTGCTAAGGTGCAGTGTAAACAAGTGCTAAACACAGCTTGGAATAAGGCTTTATCAGCGAAAAAACGTAGGTTTGTAGGCTCGGTAAAGGACTATTAGAAGTAGATTTTAGCGAAAATTTTTGAGTTAAAACAAAGAATGGCAACAGCAACAAAAACACCAAGATTACTGGCAGCCGCCAAAGAGTTTAACATCGGTAAGGAAACCCTGGTGGAGTTTCTTACAAGTAAGGGCTTTGAGATCAACGCAAGTAATCCGAACACAAAGCTTACCGAGGTTATGTATGACGCCTTGCAGGCCGAGTTTGCGCAAGACAAGCTGGCTAAGCGCAAGAGCGAGGAGATAGCTTTACCTAAAGGCTCATTGCTGGACAGCCTGAAAAAGAATAAAGAAGATCTTGACCTGAAAGGAAAGGATAAGAAGGAAGAACCCGAAGCTCCTAAGGTGGAAAAGAAGAAAGAAGAGAAGAAGGAGGAGAAGAAAGAAGAAATACCTGCGCCTGTTGAAGTTGAAAAGCCGAAGCCTGCACCTGCGCCGGTCAAAGAGGAAAAAGTGGAAGAAGCGCCTGTGGCAGAAGTGCAACCGGAAGTAGAGGAAAAGCCGAAAAAAGCGGCTGCTCCCAAAAAAGAAACTCCGCCTGAACCTGAGATCCAGGAAGAAGGTGAGCAACATATAGAAGTAAAAGCTCCGAAACTGGAAGGTCCGAACATCCTGGGTAAGATCAACCTGGAAGAGATGAACCTTTCATCGAGGCCAAAGAAGGGTGCAGCGAAGAAGAAAGCGGAGAAAGAAGAAGAACCCAAAGAAGAAACACCAGCCGCACCTGCTGCCGCTCCTGTGGCAGAAGCAGAATAAGAAGCAGGAAGAGGAAGTGGCACCCGAACCCGTGGCAGCAGCTAAACCTGCGCCGCCGGTGCAGGAAGCCAAGGCAGAAGAAGACGACAAGCCGGAGCATATCGAAATGAAAGCTCCGAGGTTGGAAGGCCCGAAGATCATTGGTAAAATAGACCTGCCGGTTGCTGACAGTAGCAAAGGCGATAGTAAAGAGAAACGCAATCGCAAACGTATACCTGTACAAAAGAAACCTGAATCATTCCGACCTGATCAGCAAGGTCAGGCTGGCGGTGGACAAGGTGGCGGCTATCAGGGCCAGCGTCCCAACCAGGGCGGCGGTGGTGGTGGTTACCAGGGCCAGCGACCCAACCAGGGTGGCGGTGGTGGCTATCAGGGCCAGCGACCCAACCAGGGTAGCGGTGGCGGCGGCTATCAAGGTCAGCGTCCGGGTCAAGGTGGTGGCTATCAAGGTCAGCGTGGTCCCGGACAACGTGGTCCGGGCCAGGGCGGCCCCGGTGGCGACCGCAGGGGTGGTCAGCGTTTTGGTCAACCGGCTCCTACACAACAACAACAGGAGATCGATGCTAAAGCGATCCAGGATAAGATCAGGCAAACCCAGGCCAAGCTGGCGGGATCTACCCGTAGCAAGAGCCTGAAGGCAAAATACCGTCGCAATAAACGCGACGAAATGGCGGAAAAGCGCGCTGCTGCAGAGCAATCTTCCCAAGGCAACACAATACAAGTTACAGAGTTTATATCGGTAGCCGAGCTGGCAAGCCTGCTTAACGTAAGCTTCGCTGACGTTATCAGCAAGTGTATGAGCCTTGGTATCATGGTGTCTATCAACCAGCGTCTCGATGCTGAAGTGATAGAGCTCGTATCAAGCGAGTTTGGTTACGATGTGGAATTCATCAACCTGGAGCAAGAGGCGGATATAGACGAGGAGGAAGATGACGATCCGGAAGATATGATACCGCGTGCGCCTATCGTTACCATCATGGGTCACGTCGATCACGGTAAAACATCATTGCTCGATTATATACGCAGTGCGAACGTGGTAGCTGGTGAGGCCGGTGGTATCACCCAGCACATCGGCGCCTACCAGGTAGAAACGGCTACAGGTAAAAGGATCACTTTCCTCGATACTCCGGGTCACGAAGCGTTTACCGCGATGCGTGCGCGTGGTGCCAAAGTAGCCGACGTAGCAGTGATAGTGGTTGCAGCCGACGATGCGATCATGCCGCAGACGAAAGAAGCGATATCGCACGCACAGGCGGCTAACCTGCCAATGATCTTTGCGATCAACAAAATAGATAAAGAGGGTGCAAATCCTGAAAAGATAAAAGAACAACTGGCTGGTATGAATATCCTGGTAGAAGACTGGGGTGGTAAATTCCAAAGCCAGGAAATATCTGCCAAGAAAGGTCTGAATATCGATCTGCTGCTTGAAAAGATAGGTCTTGAAGCTGAGCTGCTGGAAGTGAAAGCAAACCCTGAGCGTCTTGCGACGGGTAGCGTGATCGAGGCATCGCTCGATAAGGGCCGCGGTTACCAGGCAACTATACTGGTACAAAACGGTACACTGGAGCAGGGTGACATGATCGTTTGCGGACAGTACTACGGTAAGATCAAGGCAATGTTCAACGAACGCGGTCAGCGTGTTGAAAAAGCAGGTCCTTCTGCACCGGTACAGGTATTGGGTCTGAATGGTGCACCGCAGGCTGGTGAGAAATTCAAAGTATTCGAAGAGGAAGATGAAGCTAAAGAAGTGGCCAACCACCGTGCACAGATCATGCGTGAGCAAGGTATCCGTACGCGTAAGCACATCACGCTCGATGAGATCGGACGTCGCCTGGCACTGGGTAACTTTAAGGAACTGGGTATCATCATCAAGGGCGACTTCGATGGTTCTGTAGAAGCCCTGAGTGACTCGCTGCAGAAACTGTCTACAGAAGAAGTAGCGGTGAACGTGGTGCACAAAGGTGTGGGCCAGATTACTGAAAGCGACGTATTGCTGGCAACAGCCTCCGACGCTATCATCATCGGCTTCCAGGTTCGTCCTTCTATGCAGGCTGCAAGGCTGGCTGAGCAGGAGAACATCGAGATACGTACTTATTCCATCATCTACGACGCGATCGAAGAGATCAAGAGCGCGATGGAAGGTCTCCTCGAGCCGAAGATCGAAAAGAAGACTGTGTGCAATATCGAAGTGCGCGATGTGTTCAAGATCACAGGCGTGGGTACCATTGCAGGTTGTTATGTGCTCGATGGCAAGATCAACCGCAATACCAAGGTCAACCTGGTACGCGATGGTATCGTAGTTTACACCGGCGAGCTGGCATCACTGAAACGTTTCAAGGACGATGTGAAAGAAGTAGCAGCAGGTTACGAGTGCGGTCTGAGCATTAAGAACTACAACGATATCCGCGTGAACGACATCATCGAAGGTTTCGAAGAAGTAGAAGTGAAGAGAACTTTATAATAACCGGACTTACTGGTAAGAAGCCTGCCCCCAAAGGGCAGGCTTTATTTTTTCCCGCGCGCCAGCATCATCTTGCCGCACAAAACAGCAGATATCATCAGCAGTGGTATGTAATAGTACTTGTAGGTGAGTACACCGAACATGTAGAAGAACAAAATGAACGTGTAAAGCATCGGAAGGCACAAGTCGTACATGTCCATTTTATGTCGCCATTTTTTATAGAGCACAAGCCCCGTAACCACAAGGCCGATCATCAGCAATGCCTGCATAATGCGCGCCTGGAAAACCCGCTGCTCCATGTCGCCGCGGAACATATTGCGCAGATATTCGCCGAAATAGATGCCGGGCTGAAATGTGATAGAATACGGAGGATCTCCAAAGCCTACCCACTCTGCTATAGCGCACTCATTATGGTAGGTGAGCCCGTTCTTTAAGATGTTCGGGTCTTTTGCATAGAATGGAATGATATAAATGAAAACGATCGATAGCAGTATGCTCGCCCAAACGATATAGTTTTTTTTCTTTGGCACATTGATCCACAACAATATCAGGAATAGTGGCAGCCAGAATACCATGGTATACCTGGAAAGCAGGCACAAAATGATAGCTATCGTAGTAACAATAAGATTTTTTCCGGCAAGGCCCGCTGCCAATAGCAGATAATACGCCGCCACTATGATCTCAAACGATATTCCGATATCGTACGGTCCCCATTGAAAGTATGCCCATAATACCAACGTAGGTAAAAAAACGATCAGTGTTTTTTTGACCAGGTTGTCTCTATAACGCCAGATACTCCACCCATAGATGCCTCCCGCCAGGGTCACCAGGAATACTCCTGCCCAACGCACGTCCACATCGAGGGTGTATGTCAACCACAAAGGCAACCAATGCATGGGCATATAAACAGGGTAAGGATACCACAGAAACTGTTGCAGCGTTCTGTAGGGAAACTCGCCCCGCATGAACCTGGTATACAGCGTATCTATTTGTGGTATCACGTCCGAAAGCTTTCCCGGCTCAGGAATATCCCAAAATAACCGCCGCATCGCCCAGTAGCACAGCATGAAGAACAAGAGGCCCAATGCCGCTCCAACAATATTTTTATATGAGCTTTTTACTTCCTGCTGCGTAGCCGATAGATGTATTTTGAAGAAATATATAGGAATGGCCAGCGAAACTGCAAATAATACGAATGGGTTGACATCCTTGCCAAATAGCTTTCCGCCTTCCAGTACAAGATAGATTTGGGCCAGGTACAACCCTATAACGGTCAGGTTTCTCAACATTCAGCGATCGGATTGAATAAAAAGCGGATTTGGGCGTTAATCTATTATAAATCTGTGATTTTAGGGAATCCTCTTATGATTGAGCAGGATAATCTTTAACTTCGCACACCCATAATTTGGGCAAATTATTTCAATTTAATGAGTTCTGTAATAGAAAAGCTGGAGGCGATAAAGGCGAGATTCGATGACATGGGCGTTGCGCTTACCAACCCGGAGATCGTGAACGATAACAAAAAGTTCTCGCAGATCAGCCGTGAATACCGCAAGCTGGAAGGTATTGTTGACGTGTACAAAAAGTACAGGACAGCAATAGATAATATGGAATTTGCCAAGGAGGTGTTAGAAACCGAAAGTGATGAAGACCTGCGCACGATGGCCAAGGACGATATGGAGGGCCTCGAAAAGCAGAAAGAAGAGCTGGAGGAAGAATTGAAACGCCTCCTGATACCGAAAGACCCCCAGGATGAAAAGAATGCTATACTGGAGATACGCGCAGGTACCGGTGGCGACGAGGCCAGCCTTTTTGCCGGGGAGCTTATGCGCATGTACCTCCGCTATTGCGAACGCAGGGGGTGGAAGGTATCGGTGCTTACAGAAACTGAAGGCACGGTGGGCGGCTATAAAGAAGTGCAGCTGGAAGTAGTGGGTGAAGACGTGTACGGCACCCTGAAATTTGAAAGTGGTGTACACCGCGTACAGCGTGTTCCTGCTACAGAAGCCAGTGGCCGCGTACATACATCTGCTGCAACGGTAGCCGTGATGCCTGAAGCCGAAGAGATAGATTTCGAGTTGAAGGAAAGTGACCTGAAAATGGAAACTGCGCGAAGCGGTGGCGCGGGCGGGCAGAACGTAAACAAGGTGGAAACGAAAGTTATCCTGACCCACGTACCAACAGGTACCGTGATCACTTGCCAGACAGAACGTACACAGCTAGGCAACCGGGAAAAAGCAACTGCCATGATGCGTTCTAAATTATACGAAGAACAGGTGCGCAAGCAGGAGGAGGAAATATCGCGCCGTAGGAAGAGCCTTGTGAGCACGGGCGACAGGTCGGCGAAGATCCGTACCTACAATTACCCGCAAGGACGTGTTACAGACCACCGTATCAACCTCACTATGTACAATCTCGATGATTTTATGAACGGCAACATCCAGGAGACGATAGACGCACTGCAATTTGCGGAGAACGCAGAAAAAATGCAGGCAGGGGAGACAGTGATATAGATTTTGGCCTTTATTTATGATCGAAATAGCTAAGTTTAAATCTTAAAACACACATAAACAGAAACATGACTACCCCTCGTTTCGACCTGGTGGACATTATCCAAACGATCAGGCAGCGCCGCAAGTTCATCCTTATCGTTACCATACTTACAGTCCTGGTTGGTGTCCTGTTCACTTTTGTACGCAAAAACAAATACAAGGCTGAAGCGGAATTCTTCCTATCAAACCCGCTCTACGCAGATAGGAACTACCTCTTCCGCTCGCACGATATGCACTTCGTTGACTTCTTTGCCGGCGATGACGATATCGATAAGATCATTGTAACTGCAGAATC
>JAJNBR010000105.1 GCA_021156265.1 Flavipsychrobacter sp. | reverse complement strand
CACCGCTGTCAATTTTCCATTCATAGTTCAGGTGGATCACATTGCGCAATCCTTTTTCGGCAACCAGTGCACGCGAGCGTTGCAGGGAATCTATATTTCCCGATACATCGCTGGTTATGGTATTGACATAGGCCTGGTCGACGAACCTGTTGGTATGCCCTATGGTATACATGATACCGAGTATCGCCCGCCTGCTAATGTTGTAATCTGCTCCCAGTTCATAGCGCGAGAACACTGCATCGCTGATCAGCCAGCTGGTCAAATAGACATTGCCGTTTAGGCCTTCGCGTTTTCTTTTAGCGGTCACAATGTTGATGATACCCGTGTTGCCTTCAGCATCGTATTTGGCGGGTGGCGTGGTGATCACTTCTATCTTCGAGATGTTATCGGCTTTGATAGTGCGCAGCATAGCTTCGAGTTCTTCACCACCCAGTTGCAGCAGCCTGTCGTCTACCATAATACTCACAGTATTCTTTCCTGCTATAGACACGGAACTGTTACCTACGCGCACGCCGGGCGCCTTTTTCAACAACTCAAACGCGTCAGACCCGATGGCAGATATGGTGTTCTCTACGTTTAGCACCATACGGTCTGCCTTGCGTTCTATCAGTGGCCTCGATGAGTTGACTGTGACCGCAGCGAGTTCTTTACCGAGTGGCTTTAATATGATATCCTGTGGTTTATCGGTTACTGCAATAATGTAGCCGGGGGCGTAGCCCGCTGCGATCGCTTTTACCAGGAGATTGGCAGCTTCAGCTATTTGTATAGCGTATGTGCCGTTAGAGTCCGCCACATCCATTTTGACAACTGTGCTATCAGGAAGATGTTGAATTAGTAGTGTCGCGAACGGAACGGGCTGCCGCAGGTTGTTGTATATAGTGCCTTGTAAAACAGGTTGCGCTATTGCCGGGCAAAGGCACAACATGAATAGGGCTACAAGCAACGGTTTCATACCTGGCCAAGATAGTAAATGCAGCTTGATTGCCGCCCCGTTCGAGGGATGATATTCCAGTTTCAGCGAATGAAAGGCGCATTTCGTTGCATATAATCGTAAAAAGCCCGTTTATCGCTTTTTTTCTAGGAAATCGGGTTATATATTTACATGGTGCAGTGAGACTTCTGAGCGGCGCAACCTTTTTTGCCGGGTTTACGGCAATCCTCTTTCCAACTTTACATATCCACACCGATACTCGTGTATGCAGTGCTTTGCATTGCCGTCACATACAACTGTAAGCGTTATAACGCTTCGCCTAAAACAAGACAGCCGCTTTTCAGCGGCTGTTATTCTTTATATCGTTTGTGATCGTAGTTAAACTTCCAGCAATGCTTTTACCGGGTCGTGGCCGATAAGCAGCAGCTCGGGATTCTCCAGCAACTCTTTTACGCGTACCAGGAAGCTAACAGATTCGCGGCCATCGATGATGCGGTGGTCGTAGCTAAGCGCCAGGTACATCATCGGGCGTGCCTCTATCTTACCGTTCACTACCATCGGGCGCTCCTGTATCTTGTGCATACCCAATATTGCGCTTTGCGGTATGTTGATGATCGGTGTAGACATCAGTGATCCGAACACACCGCCGTTGGTGATGGTGAACGTGCCACCGGTCATTTCTTCGATGCTAAGTTTATTCTCACGGGCTTTTTTGGCCAGTGCGCCTACAGCACCTTCTATTTCTGCCATGCTCAGGCTTTCTGCGTTGCGGATGACAGGTACTACCAGTCCTTTAGGAGCAGATACCGCTATCGAGATATCGCAATACTCGTGGTATACGATCTCTTCGCCATCTATATAAGCATTCACGGCTGGCCACTCCTGCAGTGCATAGCAGCAGGCTTTGGCAAAGAACGACATGAAGCCGAGGTTCACGCCGTGCATTTCTTTGAAGGTATCCTTGTACTGCTTGCGTATATCCATGATGCGCGTCATGTCTACCTCGTTGAAGGTAGTAAGCATGGCAGTGGTATTCTTGGCTTCAACCAGCCTGCGCGATACTGTTTTGCGCAGGTTGCTCATTTTCTCGCGTTTGTCTTCGCGGGAGAAGGCAGCGGCACCGCCTTTGCGGCCGGGGTTGGCCAGGGCTTCCAGCACATCCTGTTTCAGGATCTTGCCCATAGCGCCGGAGCCTTTCACGTCAGAGGCTTTCACCTGCTTATCGCTCATGATAGATTTGGCCACCGGTGTAGCTTTTACATCGCTTTGCGGCGTTGCAGCTTTCGCAGCTTCGGCTTTTGGTTCCTCAGCTTTCGCAGCAGGCTTAGCTTCTTCTTTAGCCGGAGCAGGGGCAGCAGCGCCTTCAGGGCGTGCAGCTGTCTCGTCTATCTTGCAGGCAAGATCGCCGATATTCAGCGTGTCGCCTTCTTTGGCTACTGTATGCAGTATGCCCGCTTTTTCAGCGTTCAGCTCAAAAGTTGCTTTTTCCGACTCAAGTTCGCAGAGCAATTCATCCCTTTCCACCCATTCTCCATCCTTCTTCAGCCACTTCACTAAGGTTACTTCGCTAATTGATTCGCCGACCGTGGGTACTTTAATTTCTATCATGTAAGGACATTTGCGGGTGGCAAAATTAACGAACGCCTATGGATTATTCAAAAATGCATTCAAACAGTTTAAATGTCATATACTGGCGTAATTTTATAGTTGTTATATAAGCTATGGATATTTTCAACGAAGACATTCAAAAAGTACTCCTTTCGGCCCTGCTTGGCGGACTTATAGGGCTGGAACGCGAGTGGAGCGGCAAGCCTGCAGGGTTCCGGACACAAATGCTGGTGAGCGCAGGGGCTACGCTCTTCACGCTGGTTTCTTACCATATGGCCAGCCTTGACCCAAACAATAATAGCGATGTTACCCGTGTCGCCTCTAACATAGTAACTGGTATAGGCTTCATCGGTGCAGGCCTCATTTTCCGCAACCAGCAGAATATACACGGCCTGACAACCGCAGCAGCGGTGTGGACAGCCGGCGCCATAGGCATGGCTGTCGGCATCGGCGACTACCAGGTGGCCATAGAAACGACTGTTATCGTATTGATCATCCTGGTCATCCTGCATTTCATAGAGAAGCGCTTCGAGAGCAGGTATATGATACGCGACTACCATATTAAGCTGCAATACACGCCTGACGGAGTGGTACCCAAACCCAACGACTTTTTTGAAAGGGATTACAAAGTGCGCAATACCAAGACCGAGAAACGTGAAGAGTACCTTGTACTCACATGGACCATCCGTGCTAACCGGCCTTCACATGATGAGGCGGTGGCCCGATTCATCCGCGACCCGCGCATTTTACAGGTCGACTACTAACTGCCTGAAAGACCGATACCCAGCCGGCACAGCAGTATCCCGATCACCACGCTGAAGACGGTGTATACCAGTGCTGCCCATCCCTGCTCATTCCTGAAGAGCGTGTTATTGTCGAGCGCGAAGGCGGAGAAGGTGGTGAAGCCGCCACAGAAGCCTGTAGCCAATACTAGTGTCCAGCCCGATGGCGGAGTTGCTCCCTTACCGGTAAAACCAAATAGGAGACCGACCAGGAAACAGCCGATGAGGTTGACGGTGAGCGTAGCCACGGGAAACGCTTTGATGGCGTACTTATTCATGGCCAGGTAGATGCCGTAACGCGCCATGCTACCCAAAGCACCGCCCAAAGCAACCAGTAAGAATTTCCCGATCATAATGTGAAGATATGCCAAAGGATATTAATTCTTCTACAGCCGCTGGCAATACATAATACCCTGCATAATTTTGCAATGATCAAAACGAGGTACGGCCAGGATCACATCTACGAGGGGCAGCTTGCCCCTTAAACTTTTGTAAAGCAAAAGAGGAACCCATAGGCTCCTCTTTTGTTGTTTTATTAAGATGTCTCGATCATTCAATTGTCAGCTGCCTGGAGTGCAGTGCTTCGTCTATTGTTACCCTCACCAGGTAGGTGCCTTTTGCTGTTTCGGGCAACCGGATGTGTTCTTTGTTCGATACAAGGGGCTGGTTTAGTATCAGCCTGCCGGTGACATCATATACCTCCAGTCTCGCTGTGCTAAATGTTTTATTTCCGGTTTCAATAGTGAACGTTCCGTTACTTGGATTAGGATAAATGTGAACGCCGGTCTCAAGGCTTCGTATTTCCACATGCACACCGCTATCGGCAACAGTGTCCTTTAACGACCAAAGCTCCGCGCTCAGGCTGTTGTAATTGGCTTTGAAATACAGGGCCGAATCATACAGTATCAATCCTGAGAACAGCGTAAGCGCATCTGTGTTGGCTCCCGGCGGAGCAACGACATTAGTACCTGCCGTTGTGCCATCGGTAACAAATAGTTGCAGGTCGTTTGAACCCTGATTTGCCATAAAATACAAGTAGCCGTTATACTCCGTAAATCCCTGAGGACTGCTATTCCCGGCGCCTACCTTCAGGTCTTTTATCAGTTGCGTGCCTGTGGCAGTTCCGTCTGTTACCCAAAGCTCGGCGCCGGTGCCTGCTACATTCGCACTGAAATATAGCTTGCCTTTGTACTCGGTGAAGTGCATAGGGTCACTGCCTGCTGTTCCCGGATCGATATCCTTTACCATCATTGTTCCGGCCTGGGTGCCGTCACTTACCCAGAGTTCGCTGCCAACGCCCGGCTGATTTCCCTGGAAATAAAGCTTGTTGTTAAACACAACTATCTCGTTGCCAACAACACCGTTGCCCGAGGGGTTTATCTCTGCCGCGACTTGTGTGCCTGCACTCGTTCCGTCTGTTTCCCAAAGCTCCGTACCATTGGAAAAAGCTTCCTGTGCGCGGAAGTAAAGTTTGCCGTTAGCTACTTTAAAGATGTTGGGGCTTGAAGCACCGGTAGCGTTTATGTCTTTCACCATCTGTGTGCCGGCTAATGTGCCGTCTGTCACCCATAGTTCGGACTGCGCTGTGCCGTCATTGGCCGAGAAGTAAAGTTTGCCGTTATATTCTACGAAATTGGTAGGATTCGAGGCCGTCGGTCCCGACTGTATGTCTTTGACCAGTTGCGTGCCAGCAGCTGTACCGTCAGTCACCCACAGTTCGGTGCCATTTACACCATCCGATGCACCGAAATACATTTTCCCATTGAGTACTCCCGAGCCATTGCCGAGAGCTGAGCCCGATAAGCCCGGCCAGATGTCCTTGATCATGTAGGTGCCCGCGCTGGTGCCATCGCTTATCCAGGGCTCGTAACCGTTGGTAGTACCATTTGTTGCCTGGAATATCAGCTTGCCGTTCACTACGTTGATGTCTTTAACTAGATGCGTTCCGGCCTGCGTACCATCGCTTACCCAAAGCTCCGGGCCTGCGGTGGCGGTTTCGGCTATGAAAAGCAACTTGTTGCCCACCACGCGAAAATTTTTAGGGCTGGAAGCACCGGTGCCCGGGCTCAGATCGAAGCTGGTAAACTTAAGACTAGGTTGCGCTGTTGCGCAGGTACTGCCCAAAAGGAACAGCAGAAGGGTTCTTTTCATGTTAGTTGGTTTTAACTACGGATATAAAAGTAGGATTTTTATAATGTAAATACCAACAGCCGCAACTAAACAAAAAGAGGAGCCAATCGGCTCCTCTTTTATTCACTCTTATCTCTTAGGTTTATTCTACCCAGTCGCAGATGAATAGGTTGGTATCGTGTGTGCCGCCGTTGTTCCGGTTTGACGAGAAGATAAGTTTCTTGCCATCGGGGGAGAACATCGGGAAGGCGTCAAAGCCTCCATCGTGCGATATCTTTTGCAGGTTGCTGCCGTCGATGTTGATGGTATACATATTGAACGGGAAACCCCTTTCGTATTCGTGGTTGGAGGCAAAGATGATGCGCTTGCCATCAGGCATGAAGTTGGGTGCCCAGTTGGCCTTGCCCAGTTTCGTTACCTGCTGCACATTGCTGCCATCCGCATTGGCAACAAATACTTCCATATTGGTAGGAGCTACCATGCCCTGGGCCAGCAGCTCTTTGTATTCTTTTACTTCAGCGTCCGTTTTCGGACGGCTGGCGCGCCATACTATCTTGCTGCCATCCGGGCTGAACCAGGCACCGCCATCGTAACCAAGGTCGGTAGTTATTTGTTTCACGTTCTTGCCATCTATGTCCATAATATACATGTCCAGGTCGCCGTTGCGGGTCGAGGTGAAGATGATCTTATCGCCCTTTGGAGAGATAGTAGCTTCTGCATCATAGCCCGGGTTGTTTGTCAGCTGTTTTTCGATGTTGCCTTTCAGGTCGGCCACAAAGATGTCGTAGCTATCATAGATAGGCCATACGTATTTCTTCAGCACGCGCCTGTCGGGTACAGCCGGACATGTGTCTGAACCAAGATGGGTAGATGCATACAGCACGTGTTTGCCATCAGGCATCATGTACGAGCAGGTGGTGCGGCCCTTATGGCTTATTTGTTTGTACTCAAACTTGTCGTCGGCCTTTTTTGGCAGTTTGCCGTAGAATATCTGGTCGCACTTCAGACCTTCTTTAGCATAGGTGCGCTGAAAGCAGATAGCCTTGCCATCGAAGCTGAAATAAGCTTCCGCATTGTCGCCGCCAAAGGTGAGCTGTTTTACATTTTTGAAGTGCTTTTCATCATTGTACACCAGCCCTGAAGTTTGTGCCGATGCTGTTTTGCAGAAGATAGCTGCCACGAAGAGCAGCATGTAACGGGGAGATGTGCGAATCAATGTGTGTGATTTTGTGGCCGTAAAGTTCTGTCATGAGGGTGCTTTATTTGTCATGGCAATGTCATGCTATACTAGGCGGGCTGCCTGCTTTTTTATATATTTGACGACAACACAATTTCCATTATGAAGAAACTTTACGCATTTGCCATGGCCGTGGCGTGCGCCGGCACAGCCTCTGCACAGATCACGCTTACCCAGGGCAGTTACTCATCGGCGGTCATTGCCACTGATACTTTTGCCGGCGGAGAGTTGCCGTTGCCGCCATTGACTACCGGCAGCGCACAGCTTTGGGATTTTACCGGCGTATTTTATGAGAACGTCCGTTATTACAGCGATCAATACCAGGGTACCAACCCCAACCTGCCCGATGCCACCTGGTACGGGTCGAGGAGTGTAAAGCTTGGTGTGTTCGATTCGCTGCGACTGAAGACCCAAAGGTGGTCGGGCATTACGTCAGCCGGTTTTATGCGTATTGGTGAATCTACCGAGCGTTATGCGATTGCGCTGAACCAGTTCGGATTAGGGGCTACCGACTCGCTGGTGATATTGAAGCAGGATGCGCCTTACTCTGCGCCTTACCCCCTAATCAAGTTTCCCGCTACATACAACAGCACCTGGTCATCTACGTTCACCCTGGTGATCAACATGGAATTGACCATCGGAAGTATGAGCCTGAACCATGCGCCGTTCCAGTATAAGTCAACCACGGCATACGACTTCAGTGTGCCGGGCTTTGGCAAGGCGCAGATCAAGCTGTTCGACGAGTCTATCTCTGATGAGATCGATGTCTTGCTTGAGCGCATCGGTGGCGTTACTACCGATTCGTTCTTACTGAACGGTGCGCCTGCTCCTTCCAATGTTTTGAACGCTCTTCAACTGACCCAGAATAAAGTCACCAGCAACTACTTCGCTGAGCTGTTCCGCCCTCAGGAGGTGAATGCACTGGTACTGTACACTTATGGCAGCGATGCCACTTATGCCAGCGCCAAAACCTCCCAGTTCCATATGCTGCGTGTGCCTTTCCGCGTATCGGTACAAAGCGTGAGCGCTGATGGTAAGATGGTGCTGTACCCTAACCCTGTAGGCAATAGCAGGCAGATCAATGTGAAGCTCGGTTCTACTGCCAGCGGTGCTTACAGCTACAGGCTGAGTCAGATAACCGGCGCCGTATCTGGTACGGGAAGTATAGTGGCTAACGGCAGCAATGAGCTGAAAATAGACCTCCCCGCAACATTGGCCAACGGCGTTTACTGGCTGACGCTTTCTAACGAGAAGGGCGAGATCGCCACAGCTCCTTTCAGGCTGGAAGAATAATTAAACGATGTACTTATAGTAAATGCCGGGACTCGTTCCCGGCATTTTTATTTTAGTACTCGTCCACCCGGAATGCCTCGGTAATGGCGCAGCGACGCAGGGCGCATTTGCCGCCAAAATGGTTTTGCCTGAAGTCGTCGAGCGCAGCGACGCCGGCCTGGTTCTTCAACTCATCGTAATAGCCCGTATTGGCATAGGCCACATGGTAGGGGTTGCAAACAATGATGTGGTTGTAGTGCGACAGGTTGTCTGTGGTGCAGGGCTTCAGGCCTTTGAGCTTTAAGCCCAGCAGGGCCGCAGCCTCCGCTATTCCAAACCCATCGTTGATATCGCTGATGGCGGAGATATAGTTGTATCGCGGGTTTTGCTGTTGCAGCTTTTTGGCCATCACTGCAAAGCAGAGCTCGGCGTATTTCCTGATGTCGTGCGAGAGCAGGTCGGTGTTCTTTTCGCCAAAGCCCGAGGCCGTGGCTGCCTTTTTCAACTCATCAAAAGTTACAACTACCGTTTCATCCGTGCGCAGGCGAATGATGTACTTGCGCTCCACATTATCGGTGGTCAGGTAGCGGAATACGTTGTTGACGCCGAAAGTGCCGATGGCTGCCTTGATGACTGCTACACTACTGGCATTGCCCTCTCCCTGTACGGAAGCCTGCTTGAACGTATTGAACAGCGGATTTGCCACGGCATCCTGTGCGCGTGCAGAGAAGGTGCAGGATAATAAACAAGCCAGAGGCAGCAGCTTGCGCATGAGTAATGTGATTTCGTATTGTAATATATATCAAATTACTTCGAAAACCAATACTCCAGCTTTACCTCGCCATTGGGCAAGGGGCCTTTGTCCAGCCAGCCGGCGCGCCTGTAAAAACTTTCGGCGCGGGTGTTTGGGGCGGTGCAGAGCCAAAGCATGTCAAGGTCCTGCTGCAGGCAGGTTTCTATCATCAGCCGGTGCAGATTGCGGCCAATGCCCTGGCGCTCGAAACCCGGATGCACGAACAACGCCCAGAGATTTTTCTTCGGCATATCTACAATGGTAAAGCCTGTTATCCGCCCGTAACGCTCACATACCCAGCCAAAGCCGTTGTGCAGCATCATCACATAGTCGGCCATGGGTATGGCTGCAGGCGATGGCAATTTGTTCTCGAGCACTGCACAGCGCACATGGTGCATGCCGTCTATATCTTCGATCTGTGCTTCCCTGAAACGCATATATAATGCGGGTTTTCAAAAACTATTCCTTACAGTAGAGATACGGATGACTTTGAGTAGCGTTTCTCAGAAAATCTTCAAACCGCTCATCAGTAAGGCTTTGGCTGCTCATCACAATGTCAAAAGCATCGGGAAGGTGGAAGTGCCTGCGCAGTACATAGAGAAAGCGAACACGGAAAGCTATTGGGATAGCGGGAAGCAAGTGCTTCCATGCGTCGAAGTCGGCAGTTGCTGCGGACTGGACGGAACTCTCAAATTCATAGTAACGTATCATGTGATATGGGGTTTGCTATATCAAATATAAAACGCATGCTAATAGGCTCGCGCAACAACTTGTTAAAAAAACATAGTAAATAAACACGGCATTTTTAAGTGGTTGATACATGGTTATATGTTTTGTAAGCTCATGTTTGGGTGACTCATCGGGTGCATAGTTTTTGTTTATAGCATAGGTAGTTACTGTTTCATTAAACAAGGAGAGAGATGGCGATTTTTAAAGTTGTGTTTTTGAAAAATGAGGTGTTGGCCTGCCATGAATTGTCTTTGCCGCCGCACGAAACTGACCATGTGAACTTTGAGCATGACAAAAACGGGCATTTGATCTATGCGATGATACCGGCCGATTCGGCAAGAGAAGCCCACATAAAAGCAATGGAGTTAGTGAAAGACGTTCGCCGCCGCGTGCCGCGCCGCTAAAAACCACGCCCGATGCTGCATTGTGTAGAAAAATTTACCGTTGATGTGTAATGGCCGCAAGTGCGGAAAACGTATTGCCTTGTTTCTGAAAGCCTCACTGGATAAGGGTCCGAGGGGCATATTTTTTTAAACACATAGTACAGGAAGGGTTTGAAACGAATTAGAATAAAGAAAGTGACGAGTGAGGTAGATGGTGGTTGATTAGCTCCCCTCAATTTGAGGGGAGTATTTTTTTGCAGATACTTGAGGAAACGTGCAAGCAAAGGGCGCGTTTCTATGAAACGCGCCCGCTGCCAACATTTAAAACTACTCAATACTATGCGTCGTAAACATCATCCTGCCTGGTAATGGTGGTGCGGTGCACACGGGTATCACCGGTGGTACTGCGCGAACGGCTACCGCTGCCCAGTATAGCGCCCAGCAGCAGAATGAATAACAGCGCTCCACCTACTATCCATACCCACGGCTCAGTATACCATTCTGTTGTGGTTGTTGTTGTTGACGTCTTGTCTACCGTTACATCCACAGCGTCCTGCGCAAAACTGTAAACAGAGGCCATCATGGTCATGATCAGAAATGCCAGCCTATACGTAACTCCTTCAATCGACTTTTTCATAACATCTAGATTTTATTTGCCTACAAGTTTTAAAAACTGTGCCAGTGCAACTATTTGAAAAATAGCTTCTTACGCACTCTTGGCAAGCTTTCAGGCACAGTGTTTACAGTTATACAGCCAACGGGGGCACCGCTGAACGACAGCAGACCGCCGGAACTTTTTTCACCAGTTAAATGCATTTCCTATGACTCGTACGAATCACCACGAGACTCAGGGCTTTACTTTGTCTAAAGCCATTGAGGTAAAGAACCATTTCCAGTACCTGGTAGGCAACAACTATGGCGGCGTTGGCAACATCGAGGCATTGTTCGTCTGCCCCTCTCAAAGGCGTGATGAGCTCATCAATGATTACCGGAATCACAAGATCAACAAACTGAACGGCGGCATTTTTACCAGCAAAGGGTCCCGCCGCGAAGAAGAGTATGAAGTGATCATCATGGCGAAGCTGAGCCATCCGCATCTTACCGACAAGTTCGAAGTATTCAAAGACATTCGCAGCTATGCTGTAGAAAGGCAGATACATTACCGGTTCTGACAGTTGAAGAGCAGCTGTGTGTATCAGTTGCAGGCGCCAATGCAACTTTTTTTATTTTTAGCCCGTTATGGAAGAGTATGTTGCCTTCTTAAGGGCTATTAATGTGAGCGGCCAAAAGCTCATCAAGATGGAAGACCTGCGCAGGATGATGGAAATGCCCGGCATCAGCAACGTGCGCACCTTTATACAAAGCGGCAACGTGTTGTTTGACGCCAAAGAGAAAGACGCGGCAAAGCTCACGGCTAAGATCGAAAAACAGCTTTTCAAAGAACTTGGGTACGAGGTGGAGGTGTTTTTGAGAACAAGGTCAGAACTTCAAGAGATACTCAGCAATAACCCGTTCAAAAAAGCGAACCTCAGCAAAAGCCTCGCGTTATATATTACCTTCCTTTCCGATGCTCCCACAGCCGACCTGAAGAGAGCCCTGGAAGGGTTGAGCAATGACGTGGATACATTTAAAATTTCGGGACGCGATGTGTATGCACTGGTGGTGAAAGACGGCGCCAAATCGCTTTTCAGCAATATGTTTATTGAGCGCAAGCTGAAACAGAAAGCTACGGGGCGCAATCAAACTACGCTCCATAAGATCCTTGATCTGTTCGACAAATAAATTTATGCTGCCATGTGGCTGGCCTGTCCCAGGCTGTCGTATACCTGCGCTTTCAGCACGTTGAATTCGTGTACATCGCAGTCGTTGCTGGTGGGCGGTATTTGCTTGTAGATATCCTGCAGGGTGCGTATGAGCCGGCTGCAGTATTGCGGACTGGAAGGGCGGTGCCTGTTGAGCTCGTTGATAGCGTTCAGGATAATGAGCCTCAGGCCTATCAGGTGCGGTTCGAGTTGAAAATCCAGCCTGTCGAGATCCTCCATTAAACGATTGATATTCATAAATTCCGTTCTGGTAATTCAAGCTCTGCAAAAACTGTTCCATTGATGGGGTTGGGGTGGTTGGTATGATAGGGGTGAATACGGTATTAGAACAGGTACCATTTCTTGTTAATATAGATATAGCTTTTATCGCGCAGGTCGATGGTCACTACATCTGCGGCCGGGCCTTTCAGCAGCTCGTTGAATTTCGGCGGGTTGGGGATGTTGTGCTTTCCTTTCATGCGTTTTGAAGCGGTGTAAAAAACGCCGGTGGCTTTATTGAATTTGAGATCAACATCAAAAGCAGAAGCGTAATTCCTGCTGATGGACCGGTTGGATCTTTGATAGTCTGTTATGTGCAGCTGAAGTGCCTGGTCCTTTTTTTCCGGCGATGAAAAATTCAAGCTTACATGGTATTCGGCTGAATCATTGAACGGTTCCGGTGCGTCGATGAGCTTGTTGTGGGTACCTGCGCTAAACCAATAATCGGAAGTGATGTGCAGGCTCTCGATGAGCTTATCGTTTTTTACTGCTACTAAAATGACATTGCGACGATGGATACCTTCGCCTTCCTTTTGCGAATACTTTACCAGCAAAAAACGGTCATTTATTACGCTCGCTTCTTCAATGCCGGTAAAGCCGTTTACGACTATTGTATCACCATTGCTGCTGAGGATCATCGTCAACGCAGGAAGATTTTCCTCTATGGCAATCGCACATGTTTTACCATCGAGTGTGGCCAGCCGATACTGAGCCGCGCGGGCAAGTGCAGTTGAAAGAAGAATAAGAACCACCGTCAGGTAGATGCTCATGGTGCTGATGGGTTTGCTGGTCATAATGTAAAGGCATTAGCCTATACATAGAACACAAAGTTGATGCCGACAGGGAGGTGAACTGTGAGGTTAATATGTTAACCGGTTAAATGACATTTAGAAGACATACCGCACGCCCAGTGCAAAGTTGTACAGGTTTAAACGGTTGTGCCAGATGTAAAGTAAATAACCAGGATGGGGGCCGGGACCATTCCATGGTTGCGGCCTTTTAAGATCAGCGTAGCGGGCCGTAAGCTCGGCAGATACGGCCAGGTGGGGCAGCAGCTCGTAGCTTGCACCAGCCTGCCCGCCTATGTACCATCCTCTTTTTTTGTAGTAGGCTCCATCATTCATGTAGACATCGCCATTGTTTTTGAAGCCATACTCTTCGCCGGCGGAGCATCTTATATGCCCGGCGGCAGGACCCACATGCAATGCCCACTTGTTTGTAGTATGGCGATAACTGGCCTGCAGGTTGCCGGCCCAATATGGTTTTGCCGCGATGATGCGCCTGGCCACGTACATGTTAATGCCGGGGTGATACTCGTACTCGTCTGCATGGTTGAGTTTCCCGTATTCAATACCGCCGCCAACCTGCAGCCATTTTATATTGCGTGCGTAATAAAATGCCAGTTGGTGACCGGTACTATAAAAATCAGGACTGGGGAGATAAGATGAATGTACTTTATAGTACACAAAGCCCGGAGAGAACACCAGCTCGTTCTTCTGTGCAAAGGAAGAATAAGACAGAAGGGTTAAGAGGATAAGCGTTAGTTTTTTCATAAAAGGGTTTGGTTGGTTGTGGTAGCATTAAGTTACCGCTTTTTTATCTCGCAATTAAAACCTGTAATGCACACCGATGCCAAAATTGTGTAAACGCAAGCGGTCGTAAGGGTTTGCCCCGTTTGGTTCGTTTGAAAGAGGTATATATATGCCCCGATCAAAATAGCTATTGCGGGCCATAAAGTCGGCCGATATAGCAATACGCTGAGACAAACTATACACGATTCCGGCCTGTGCACCCAAAATCAATCCATTAACCGTGTATGTTTGATCGCTGAGCTGGGAGTTGCCGCTTGTGCGAAATTCTGCGCCACCACGGCGAAAGATATGGCCTGCTGCAAGCCCTGCATAAAACGACCATTTCCTTAAGCTAAAACGGTAATTGCCTAAAAGGCTGACAGTCCAGTATGGGTCGGCTACTATGCGGCGTTCGTAAAAACTAATGCCTTTATTATCGGTATAGATCTTTCTTTCATCAGCCGGGTCGAACCTGCCATACTCAATGGCGCCTCCCAGTTGCAGCCATTTTATATTGCGCAGGTAAGAAAGAGTTAGCTGATAGCCGGAGCGGTCGTCATGCCAAAACAAGTCATGAGCTTCGGAGCTTACAAGGCCGGGGGA
>JAJNBR010000104.1 GCA_021156265.1 Flavipsychrobacter sp. | reverse complement strand
ATCGCTTATGGCAATGAATATAAAATGGGCTATCGCGGCATCGACCGAAGCGCATCTGGTGTAGGTATGATGTTCGATTTCATTATTGTGCACGAAAGCGGGCATGAGTGGTTCGGCAACAACATTACCGCGGGAGACTTTGCCGACAACTGGATACACGAAGGCTTCACCACCTACACCGAAGCGCTGTTTGCGGAGTGTGCCTTTGGCAAGGAAAAAGCGTTCCAGTATACCCGCGGCGAATGGCTGAACATCCGTAACGACAGGCCGGTGATCGGCGACTATGGCGTACACGACGATGGCTCTTCCGATAAATACGACAAAGGTTCTGCGGTGGTTCACATGATCCGAATCCTAATGAACGACGATGAAAAATTCCGCCAGTTGCTGCGCAAAATGAACGAAACCTATTGGCACAAGACCGTTACCAGCGCAGAAATAGAAGATTTTATCATCAAATTCACGGGCCTCGACCTGAAGCCGCTCTTTGAACAATACCTACGCACCACTAATATTCCAACCGTCGAATGGTATATCAAGAATAAAGAATTGTATTACTGTTTTAAGAATGTGGTGACCGGATTTACCCTGCCACTGGAGGTATCGGAGGGAAATAACAATGCTAAAATCCGCGTGACGGCTGAATGGCAAAGCATTCCGTGGAAAAAAGGTGGATATAATCTTGAGTTTTCGAAGGACTTCCTGGTGAACCAGTAGCAGCTATTTCTTACGTTTGTAGCCGGTATGGCAGTAACGAAGAAGGCACCTGAGGAAACACCCTTGATGAAGCAGCACCGGGATATTAAAGCCAAATATCCTGATGCTGTTTTGTTGTTCCGGGTGGGCGATTTTTACGAGACATTTGGAGAGGACGCACATATTGCTTCCAGGGTGCTGGGCATCACACTTACCAAGCGCTCTAACGGCGCAGCGGCCTCTATAGACCTTGCTGGCTTCCCGCACCACTCTATGGACACTTACCTGCACAAGCTGGTAAAGGCAGGCTACCGCGTAGCCATTTGCGATCAGCTGGAAGACCCTAAATCTGTAAAAGGAATCGTTAAACGCGGTGTGACAGAGTTAGTAACACCCGGCGTAGCCACCAGCGATAAACTACTCGAGAACAAGACCAATAACTTCCTGGCTGCACTGTACCTCGGTGAACCTTTGTGCGGCGTTGCCTTTCTCGACATCAGCACGGGCGAGTTTTACACAGCCGAAGGCAATATCGAATATATGGACAAACTGCTCCAGAGCTTTCAGCCCTCGGAGGTGATCTTGTCCAAATCACAACAGAAACGTTTCCGCGAGCAGTTTGACACTAAAGTGTACACCTTTCTGCTGGATGAATGGGTATTCCAGGAACAATACACGTACGACCTGTTATTGCAGCAATTCCAGACGCAATCGCTGAAAGGCTTTGGCGTGTCAGATATGAAGGCCGCATTGCTGGCTGCAGGCGCAGCGCTGCACTACCTGAAAGATACCGAGCACCCCAACCTGCAACATATCAATTCGCTGCAGCGCATTGTAGCGAACGACTTCTTGTGGATGGATCGATTTACCATCCGCAACCTGGAACTGGTACATGGTAGCGATGAAAAAGGCAGTTGCCTGCTCGAAGCACTCGATAATACGTACACCCCTATGGGTGCGCGCATGTTGAAACGCTGGCTCATCTTCCCGCTGTACGATATCAACCGCATCAACCAAAGGCTGGATCTCGTTAGTCATTTCATCAAAGACCAGGACCTGAACCATAACCTGCTGACGCTGATAAAACAGATAGGCGATGTGGAACGGCTGGTAGGCAAAATACCGCTGAAGAAAGCGAACCCACGCGAAGTAATGCAGCTGGCCAAAAGCATGCAGTTCATGGAGCAGATGCGCGACAAATGCATGGAGGCCAACCATGACCCACTATGCAGGCTGGTGCAATCGCTGCTGCCGCTCACCGACCTGCAAAAGCGCATACGTGCCGTACTTATCGAGGACTCACCTGCGCAGGCTAGCAAAGGTGGAATGATCGCAGAAGGTATTTCGAACGAACTGGATGAGTTGAGGACGATATCGCGTAGTGGTAAATCTTACCTGCTGCAAATACAGCAAACAGAATCGCAGCGCACGGGTATCAGTTCGCTGAAGATCGCATACAATAACGTGTTCGGTTACTATCTCGAAGTAACGCATACGCATAAAGACAAGGTTCCTTCAGATTGGATCAGGAAGCAGACGCTGACCAATGCAGAACGTTACGTAACGCCTGAGCTGAAAGAGTACGAAGAAAAAATATTAGGTGCTGAAGAAAAGATATTGGCTATCGAGATGCAGCTGTATACGCAATTGCTGGCTGAGATAGAACCCTATATCGCATCGATACAGGCGAATGCCAACATCATCGCACAGCTGGATTGCCTGTTGTGTTTTGCCACCAGCGCCAAACAATACAACTATCGCAGACCAAACCTTTTGGATGAAGCAACACTGTCGATAAAACAGGGACGCCACCCGGTCATAGAGCAGCGTCTGCCTCCCGGAGAAGCCTATGTAGCCAACGATATTGAACTGAATAAGGAAGAACAACAGGTCATCATCCTTACCGGTCCCAACATGAGTGGTAAGTCTGCGCTGCTGCGGCAGACCGCCATCATCACCCTTATGGCGCACATGGGCAGCTTTGTGCCTGCTGAAAGCGCCGACATTGGGCTAACCGATAAAATATTTACCCGCGTAGGTGCCTCCGACAACCTGAGTGGCGGCGAGAGTACCTTTATGGTGGAGATGAATGAGACTGCCAGCATCATCAACAACCTGAGCGATCGCAGCCTGGTATTGCTGGACGAGATCGGGAGAGGAACAAGCACCTACGATGGTATCTCGCTTGCATGGTCAATTGTCGAACATTTGCACAATAGTGATTCAAGACCAAAGACCTTGTTTGCCACACACTACCACGAGCTGAATGAACTGGAGCCACAATTATCACGCGTACGCAATTATCATATTACGCACAAAGAGACCGGTAACAAAGTGATCTTTTTGCGCAAGCTGGCGCCGGGTGGCAGCAGGCACAGCTTCGGTATACAGGTAGCGCGTATGGCGGGCATGCCGCCGGCGTTGCTTAACCGTGCAGAGGAAATACTCAAATTGCTGGAAGAAAAACATGGTAGCTCAGAAGCCACCGCTGAAAAAGTGAAGAAAATATTACCAGCACCTAATTTCCAGCTCAATATTTTCGATGGCCTTTCTGAAGACATGAAGCGAATCAACCAGGTGCTTACTGAAACGGACATCAACAGGCTGACACCCGTTGAAGCATTACTTAAGCTCAATGAACTAAAAAACATAGTAGAGCAGTATAACGGTTAGCTTCATCTATATTTGGCATGATTTTGCGGACTTTATCTTAAAACATCCTACTTGAAACGCCCTCTGCTGTACACCATTGTCACCCTGGTATTTGCGATGTACATAACTTCGTGTGCATCAAATAAAAAGCAAGGCGCTTCGAATCACAACAGCAGCAGGATTCAGCCTTTTGATGCGATCATTGTTCCGGGAGTGCCTTTCAAAAATGGCAGCTGGGACTCGGTTATGAAAGCGAGGGTATTGTGGTCGTGGATTTTGTATAAAAACGGCATGGCCAGGAATGTCATCTACTCAGGCGGAGCTGTCTATTCCCCTTATAAGGAGGCTGTGATCATGGGCTTGTATGGCAGGAAACTGGGTATTCCCAAAGACCATATTTTTTACGACACGCTGGCCAAACACAGCACCGAAAACGTATACTATTCTTACCTGCTCGCAAAGCAGTTAGGGTTTAAGTCTATAGCGTTGGCAACCGATCCTTTTCAATCCTTTATGCTGCGCGGGTACACCCGCCGCCGTTTTGCCACACCGATATACCACATTCCATTTGTCAACGATTCTATCGCCGCCTATCGCCACAATAACCCGCGGATAAATCCGCGATCTGCCAGGGTAGACAGTTTCCAGTCGATCACTCAAAAACAGTCCTTTTTCAGGCGTTTCAGGGGCACTATCGGGAAAGATATAGACTGGTCGCAATATCAGGGCGGCAAGTTGCAACCTCTGTAGTTTCACGGCACAGCTTTTTTATGGGCTGATTAAACGTCTATGCTATGAGCAGGAAGCCAAAAAAAGAACGGGAAGAAGACGATCAGGACCTCCCGGGATACCCACATTATCCCGAGGGTGAGGACATAACAAGACCGGAAAACAACACGGGAAAGGTTAACTTCACTGAGGAAAATATTGCCCTCCCCGATGTGCGCGACATACCTGGACAGGAGCATATAACACCGCCACCTCCCGGTATTATGGCCGATACGACCATCTCATCAGTAGACGAGGAAGAGCTGATGAGCGGCGATTCGCTGACCAGAGCCGAAGATGAAGATGATGAAGTAAAAATAGTGATGGGTACAGAAGCCGATATAACTGCAGAGGATCTGCTTCTGCTGGGGGATGAAGGCGATATGAATGTTGTGGGTTCAGAGCTGGACGAACTGGATGAAGATGGTGAATTGCTGAACGAAACATCAGGTGCAGGTGATATAGGTAGTGACCTGGACGTGCCCGGCGCTGAAGTGGATGATAATAATGAGAATATAGGCGAAGAGGATGAAGAAAACAACTATTACAGCCTCGACGACAATAGTGATAATACAACAGACACACCTTAATCGATCATAAAACAATTTAAAAAATCAACCATGCTGACCAGAACTATTACACGCGAACCGTCACCAACAGCACTGATGACCGCTGTGGAATGTGTTGAATACAGCCGCATCCGTATGCGTGCTGCTGACCCTGACGAAGAAGAGGATGACGACGATGATGACATTGACGACTTTGACGACATTGATGACGATGACCTGGAAGCCGATGTGGATGACGACGATGATATCGAAGTGGATGACGAGGATGATGACCTCGAATTTGATGATGACGACGACGAAGATGACGACGACGAGGTTTAAGTAAGAAATCTCAACAAAGCGGGATAGTGCTCACTATGCCGCTTTGTTGTGCCCGTTCAGCTTGCTTTTTTTACGGCCGTAGAGAAAGTAAATGATAAGTCCCACAATAAGCCATACCAGGAATCGCTCCCAGTTAGACGTACCGGATTCACACAGCAAATAAAAACAGCAAAGAAATCCGAGCACAGGTATGAGTGAATACGCCCGTAAAAAAGATAGCACAGCCATTACCAAAAAGGCAACCGCAAACATCATATAGGGTACTTTCTCTCTTATCGCCGCCCACCCTGTTTTATCGCCGGCGTTGAAGAAACCAGCAACGCCACCGGGGTAATAAGTGACAAACAAGCTTACGGTTACAACAAACAGTAGCGGCACGATCCACCTGCCGCTGACATACGGTGTACGAAATTTGGCGACAGGTACCAGTTGCTTTTCTCCGCTCTCGTCCACTATGTCGACACCCGGTTTATGTATCGCTTTCTTTCGTTGTTCCTGCAGCCGAAGAATACCGGCACACACCAGCACGAAGGCAAACAGCGTGCCCACACTGGTAAGGTCAACTACCACATCCAGGTTAAGAAAGAGTGCAGGAATGCCGACTACCAATCCTGTTAGTATAGTGGAAAACGACGGTGTTTTGTATTTGGGGTGGATGCGGGAGAATACAGGGGGCAGCAGCCCGTCGCGGCTCATGCTCATCCATATACGCGGCTGCCCGAGCTGGAACACCAGCAACACACTTGCGGTTGCTATTACTGCGCTCACGGCGATTACTCCGGCCAGCCAATCGAGTCCGTTAGCTTCGAAGACATATGCCAGCGGATCGCCCACGTTCAACTCCGTATAGTTCACCATTCCTGTCAGTACCAGTGCGATCAGGACATATAATATGGTGCAGATAATAAGTGAGTTGAACATACCCTTGGGCAGATCACGTTGCGGATTCCGGCATTCTTCTGCTGTAGTAGAAATGGCATCGAAACCTATATAACTAAAGAACACTGCTGCAGTGCCACCCAAAATGCCCGGAACACCATTGGGCATAAACGGCGACCAATTGTCAGGTTTTACATAAAATGCGCCGGCTACGATCACCAGGAGAATAACTGCCATCTTCAGTATCACCATAGCGTTCATGGTACGCTTCGATTCTTTGATACCTACATATATGATTGAGGTGATAATGACGGTGACAACGAATGCTGGTATATCGCAGATAAAGCGAATGTTCCCAAACATCGGTGCAGTATTCCACGCAGCTTTTGCTGCTGCTGTCTCACCGTCTCGCGCGGTCCAGTAGTCCATGGTGAGATAATCAGGTATATGCATGCCCAGCCCGTCCAGCAGGCTCGTCAGGTAATCGCTCCAGGATATGGCCACAGCAATATTCCCGATGGCGTATTCCATGAGAAGATCCCAGCCGATGATCCAGGCTATAATCTCGCCAAAGGCAACATAAGAATAAGTATACGCGCTACCCGATACCGGCACCATGCTGGCAAACTCAGCATAACACACCGCAGCAAAGCCACAAGCGATCGAAACGAACAGGAACAGGAATACGATACCCGGCCCGCCATCAAAGCTGGCTTTGCCTATAGTAGAAAAGATACCTGCGCCTACAATGGCCGCAATACCCATAAAGGTCAGGTCGCGCACAGTAAGCACTTTATGTAAACCCGACGGCCCATGAGCGTCGGTCAGCCCCGTGGCGCAATCTTTTTCTATCTGCTCAAGTGATTTTCGGCGGAATATGGATCGTGGCATATTATAATAAAGCAGAAAAATAGGCTAAAAAATCAATTCATCTATACCAGGGCAAGTGATGAAACAACTCATAACCAGGTTTGTGCTTCCGTTGTCACTCATCTTTTTCCTACTGTTCACCAAATGGTGGCAGGTGGAAACCGACCTGGCTGTGAACTATTTATATGGATTTCCGCTTGCGTACACCGCACCTTGTATTACCGGCGGGGAATGCGTTCAATATTTCCTGTTGCCGCTGGCGATAGACCTGGTGGTTTACTTTCTTATTGTACTGCTGTTCACTTGGCTCATATACCGTTTTCATAAACTGGCTATTCCGCCGGCGATAGGTTACCTGCTTTGGGCTATTAATGTTCTTTATTATGTTCCTTCTGTAGCTTATAAAAATGCCGTTGCAGACAATCAGTTCTATATGCAGCGGGAGTTCAAAATTTTTAAGACCATACATACCGGCTATCTTTTTATTTGGGAGGAAGAGCCAATGGTCAACTACTCGAAGCATCGACCAGCTGCAAAAACTAGTCAGCTAAGGTTGCCCTGACACCCAATAACCAATTCGGTCCCGGCATCGGGCGGTTGGCCACCACCTCGTAGCGCTGGTTCCATACATTGTTAACCTGGCCCGTCAACTGTAAGGGCAGGGAGCGGATGTATAACGTATAGAATAGTTGCAGGTTACCTGTATTGTAGGGTATAATATATTCCGTTTCGTCGGTAGTGGAAAAGCGATAGCCGGTATAGGTGTGGTTGTAGTTCAAATAAAGAGCCTTCCAGGTAAATCCAACATTTGCTTGACCATTATACCGCGGCGCGTAAGGTATTTGCTTGCCGATGCTACCATCACCCGGCAGGTAACTTTCCGTAGTAGTGGCTAATACATAAGCAGTATTCACGCCCATGTGAAGTTTCCAACTGCTAATACGCCATTGCAATTTATTCTCCGTTTCTACTCCCCGGCTATGCACCGCTGCAATGTTATGAGGCGTCCAGATAGCACCGCCAAACCATTGTATCCAGTCTTCTATCCTGCGTGTGAACACTGAAAGGTCATGCGTCAGCATAACATCATCATTCAGTTCTATTTTAGCAGCGTATCCACCATCGTAGCTCCAGCCTTTTTCGGGTTTTAACTGCTCATTGCCGCCGGGTACATAGTATAGTTCATTCAGGGTAGGTACACGGTAAGTTTTTTGTACGTTCGCACGCAGGGTCATCCATTCCGCTACGGCGAAAGACGCATTAGCTCCCGGAAGCAAGACCGAAAGATCATTAACGATCTCTCCCCTTGCACTGGCCGATACATTGAGCCTGTCGTTAAAATGATCGAACGCATAAGCCACTGCCAGCGCAGCGCGATTTTGTGTTTTTATATCGTTGTACTGTTTCCGTTCGATACCCGAGATATGTACAGGTGTAAATGCTAATAGCTGATGATGACTATTGAACCTGTATTTCACCCCAACCTCACCATACAACTGGCTGGTGTTGTTCGCCGACTGCAGATCAATCGTAGTGTCGTTGAATAACATGTTATCGCGGATGTAAGCCAGCTTCGCATGCGTATTCATTTTAGCGCCGGTCCTGTTCCAGTCGATGAGTAATCGCAATGATTCGTCGCGCTGGTTTCTTACCGACACGCTTTCAAACAACGCTCTTGGTATCTCGCGGTAATATTGCTGGTACCATGCGGTAACGCCAAGCGTGTTCCTGGTGTTGATCTTATAACCGCTGTTCAGCATCACCACACCGCTTTGAAGAGCCGAGTTAATTGTTCGTTTCCTGGCATTGCTGTCAACACGATCGTTATATGGAAATTCATTATTCGCCGTTTGTCCGAATGCATTTGCAGCGATATACCATCGACGCGTACTTAGAGAAGACCTCACGCCAAGCTGATACTGGCCGTAACTACCCGCCACAGCTGATACGGAATGTTGCGCTTTACCATTCGAATCAAATACCGGTTTGTTGTTCTCCACCAGCAAGGCGCCACCCACATTACCACTGCCCCATAGCGCCGATGAACTGCCGTACACGATATTGACTTTATTCATCAGTGATACAGGCAACAACGATACATCGGATACGCCGAGTGCGGCATTTTGTATGGGCACGCCGTTCCAGTATACCTGAGATTGTGCAGCTGAAGCTCCGCGAAAGTTGAGCGTTGACAATGCATTAAACCCGTACGACTTAATAAACACA
>JAJNBR010000329.1 GCA_021156265.1 Flavipsychrobacter sp. | reverse complement strand
ACCAACATGAATGTGTGCGGCAACAAGCTGGTATTTGATGCCAGCGTGCTGCCTTTCCTGGATGGCGAAGTATACATGCTCACCGATTCGTCGGTGCTGGGTGTTGATGAGCATGGGTCCGCCGGTGATGTAGTTGTATATCCTAACCCTGCAAATACTGAGGCATATATCAGCCTTGCGCTGAAGCAAAGCGAGAAATTGAACATTCAGCTAACAGACATGCAAGGCAGGATAGTACATACCATAACAAAGCAATACAACGCAGGCAAGCAAAAGATAGCACTGCCTCTGACCAAACAATAAACTAAACAAATAATTTATCAACATAACCTTTACCCACTATGCAGAAAGCTATTTTAACAGCACTGGCCTTGTTTGCCGGGGCAGCACAGGCGCAGTACTCGCTGCAAATGTTCAATATTGAAAGTTCTACTACTCTGGGGTCAAAACCCTTCGGTTATTCGGAATACATCGGTAAGGCTTATTTCTACACCGATCTCACACAGGAACACCTCTACGTTTCGGATGGCATTAGCTATACACCTATGGTGAATCCCAACCAGCTTACCAATGATGGTATGGAGGGCTTTAGCTTTTGCCAGGTGAAAGAGAAACTATACTTCACCGCAAAAAAGCCGGGCGAATTCCATAAGATATACGAGTTCGACGGTGCCAATGCGCCTGTGGCGGTTGTTTCCACCGGCAACTACGTACCCAGCAGGTTCGTTGACCTGAAAGAAAAACTGTATTATATAATAGAGGATGGCTTGTCGCGTGTGGAATATTATGATCCCATTGCCAAGACTACAAACCTGGTCACCAGTATGGCCATGGGCGGAAATGTGAAGGGCATCATTCCCTTCAACGATAAACTGATCATCAGCTGCGATATGGACCAGGGCGCCGGTGTGGAGCTGTACAGGTACGACCCCCAGGCGGGCAATGTCAGCCTGGTAGCTGATATTAATTCGAGTATGACCAGCTCTACCCCGCAAAACTTAATGGTGGCTAATGGCAAATTATATTTCATAGCGCACACTGATGCTTATGGTCGCGAGCTGTATGAGTACGATGGCACAACTGCCCCGGTGAGAGTAACGGACATAAACCCGGGCACCGGAAGTTCGTTCGACATCAACAGTCAGAGAATGTTAGGGGCGTTTAATAATGCGATCTATTTCTCGGCTAAGAGCAGTAGTACCAACACGGCTTATGCTTTGTACAAATATGAGTCGGGCGGAACGCCAACACTGGTACACGACTTCCAGGCCGGTAACCCCGCTGCCTGGTTCGAGGTGTATGGTAAGAAGCTGTTTTTCGTTTCTGACTCGAACAACGTCGCGGTAGAATCTACCGTTTATATGTATGACGGCACCAATGCGCCCGTGTCTATAGCGACAGTTACAGGCAAAGCGGTCTACAAACCTTCAGATATTAAGGCGATCAACGGACGTCTCTTCTTTACCGCAAATGAATTGCTGACCAATAACAATTTTGAACCGTTCGTGTTTACTGATACTATAGCGTTGGATGTTCCGGAAATAAGCAGCGATAATCGCGTGGCCGTTTATCCCAACCCCGCCACTTCCCTGGTTCAAATAGGCCTTTCGCTGAACGAAAGCGCTGTTTTACAAGTTGTGCTGACAGATATGTTTGGACGCACGGTATATTCGGTAGCAGGCATGCCATATGCACGAGGCAGTCATCAAATAACTGTGCCTGTGCAGGAACTTGCTGCGGGTGTATATGTTTATACTATTGCTAATGAGCAAGGTATGGTGCTTGCAAGTGGAAGGCTGGAAAAGCAGTAAGTACAAAGCGGCAAAAGCTTTTTACAATAGTGCTACAAAACGGGCTGTGGCAGTTTGTAACTTAGTAATTACCTAATGACTACCAGATAAACCAATCCTAATTCGTTAAACATTTGTCCTATGAAATTTTTACTCTGTATTGCAGGCGGTTTATTGGCCGCAACATCTTACGCACAAATTTCGGTTGTAAAACTGGATATTAATCCCCTGGGCCGATCGAACGCCATGAGTTATACCAGCTTTAATGGTAAGACTTATTTTATCGGTAAGAGTAACCCGGTGGGAACGGAGCTTTGGTGGAGCGATGGGATGAACTTTGGCCTAGTGGCCGACATTAACCCGGGACCGGTTAATGGCATTTACCCGGATCCTTTGTATGGCATTAATCTCTGCGTGGTGGGCAATGAATTATACTTCCCGGCTACTGATGGTCCGCATGGTACGCAGATATGGGTGTATGATGGGGTCAGCGCTCCCAAAATGGCCATAAACCAGGGCGTAGGTGGTATGGAACGTAGTCACCTTACCGAACTGAATGGCGAGCTATATTTTAAAGCCACGATACCATCAGCTGTAGGCAAAACGCGGGTGTATCGCTATACACCGGCTACACAGGTTTGCGCAGAGATTAGTCCCACACTGGATGTTAGGCTCACTGAGCCTATGGCCGTGGTGAATGGAAAGCTGGTGACGCCGGGATCTCTCAACGGCGGGCCCGTTGAACTGCAGGTGTATGATCCGATGACCGGTATAGTGAGCACAGAGGATGTCAATAGTGAACCTGCTCCTTCAAATCCTGTTGCGTTTTACACCCACGATAATGTGCTGTACTTCCAGGCCACTTCAACAGCCTACGGCAGCGAGCTGTATAGCTACAACGCCTCATCAGCACCTTCCCGGCTTACTGATATCATGCCGG
>JAJNBR010000103.1 GCA_021156265.1 Flavipsychrobacter sp. | reverse complement strand
GGTAACCTGTACAGGTGCGCTCACCTTATCGCCGGATGTCGATCCTGTTCCGTCAACCGCGTTGATGATGCCATGAAATGTAACCGATGAAATATCGGTCGCTTTCCAGTCCACACTTACTGAATAATTGCCCGAACCGTCTTTTGATAGCGCCGTGTGGTGCTCGATGATCGGCAAACCACTTACCGAGGCCGAATGTGCAGTAGAAGGAATGTTTTGCCAGGTGCCTGCTGCGCCGGTGCCATTGACACAAGTTAGCTGGAAACCAAATTTAGGAAGAGCGGCGTTCGTACCTGAGATCTTCACGGTATACACCTGGTCTTTCACAAACTTGGTGACCGGTGCACCGTTGGTTTTGTCCAGTACCTCAATAGTGCAGGTAGTGGTGCCACCGCCACCCGAATGGCAGCCGGATGAACCACAGGTGGTGCCCAGGCGGCCGGTACGATCGCCGTTGCCACTACTGGCTGGTCCGGAATTGTTGCTTAGTAGCATCACTGAGATCATAGTTGCAGAGCAAGTAAAAAGTATAATTTTTTTCTTCATAATTTGTTTTTGGTTTAGTGGATTAAAATTCAATTTACGTTAATGTTGGTACAAGAATACAAATAAACTTTTTGCAACATACTCAAACTCTTTGCGATAAAACAGGACAGTTCCGCAGTTTAAGGGTACAAATTGCTGACTATCTTTGCGGCCAGTTATGGGGCATAAAAAATTAATCAGGTTCAACGCTATCAATAATTTCAGCAATGTTCTGCAGAAACCTGAAGGAATGAAGGGTAAATGGCATGAACACTTTAACAACAACAATCCCATAACACTGGAGCTGGCTTGTGGTAAAGGTGAATATAGTGTGAACCTGGGTCGCGAGCACAAAGACCGAAACTTTATTGGTGTCGATATAAAAGGCAACCGCATTTACAATGGCGCCAAAATAGCGTTAACGGAAGGGTTGACAAACGTCGGTTTCCTACGCATTCATATCGGGTTGATAGACCAGTACTTTGCTCCCGGCGAAGTTTCGGAGATATGGATCATTTTCCCCGATCCCTTCCTTCGTGAGTCGAGAGCCACTAACAGGCTGACGCATGCGCGCTTCCTGCACTTGTACCAGCAAATATTGAAACCCGGTTCCCGGATCAACCTGAAAACAGACTCGAAAGAACTGTATGATTTTACCCTTGAATCAATAGCTGAGAACGGCTGCCATATCCACGAGAACCTGGTGGATATTTACGGGACAGGCAAAGCAACGGGGCCGCTGGCCATACAAACCTTTTACGAGAAGATGCACCTGGCTGAAGGCCGCACCATCTACTTCATTTCGTTCTCGCTGCCCGAAGGACCAATAAAGCTTCCCAAACGTTTTGTGAAGGATGAGCCAGCTGAAGGAGGGGATTGATTATTACATACTGCCTGACGGCAGGCTGGTGTTCACAGAAAAATACCTGCGCGACCGTGGCTTTTGCTGCGGCAATGGCTGTATGCATTGTCCGTATGAGTATATTAGTGTGCGCGAGCCTCTGCGCACGCAAATGCTGCTGAAAAGACAACGCAATGAAGAAACAGGCAACGAAGCAGGATAATATATACGACGTTATTTACGATGTAGTTCGTGCCGTACCGAAAGGCAGGGTAACGACTTATGGCGCAGTCGCGGCGGCCATCGGGGTAAAGTCGGGCGCGCGCATGGTGGGCTATGCCATGAACTCCTGTGACGGCGTTAAGCCAAAGGTGCCCGCCCACCGTGTGGTGAACAGGAACGGAATGCTGACCGGCAAGCACCATTTCAGTCCGCCGGAGTTGATGCAACAGTTATTAGAAAAAGATGGTGTTAAAGTGCAGGATGACAAAGTGTTGGATTTCAGCACCCGCTTCTGGGATCCTGTTAAAGAACTGTTAGGGTAGAGGGGGAACGGTTTTTGTAACTATTGGCTTGAGGTTTGGAATAAGATTATTACGTATGAACACAAGCACTAATAGAAGAATCGTGGGCAAGATTTTGTCAATTTTAGCACTCTTTGTTGCAATAGCATTTACCAGCTGCCGTGAGCGTCGCGACACCGTGGGCGGCTTCTTCGATCCCACGAAGTTTGACGAGGATGATTTTGTAGGCGTATTGAGCAAGAAATATGCAAAGCCAATTGACAGCGCTTCATGGAATAAAGAGAAACTGCACGAGGATATAGCGGAGTACCAGCAGTACGTATACCAGGCCAATGACTATTTTCCGCTGTGGCTGGATGAGGACGGTAATACTAAATATGCAGACGAGTTGATCAAAGAGCTGGAGAACCTGAGGATGGATGGTTTGGACCCGGAAGAATATGGCCTTAGTTCCCTGAAGCAGCAACGGACTTACTTTAAAGATAGCAAGACTCCTAACCTGGATACTGTGGTGGCGTTTGATACGTTGCTTACACATAGCTACCTCGCTGCTTCGCACGATCTGTTGTTTGGGCGGGTTGCTGTAAAGAAAGCGGACCCGATATGGTATCATAGGAATGATTCTACCTGGAGGCCGGATACCGTATTGATCAAACATCTGTACCAGCAGGGTAAATACCCCGCGCTGGCCAGTTACCGTAGTAAATTGCCTACGTATACCGCTTTGATGGAGGCACGCGCGCATTATGATATGCTTTCGAAAAATCAGCAGTTCATGAATGCGAAGGGTGCACTGGCAACAGATACTGTGCCCGTGGATAGCTACAGCCGTTATATTATACAAACAGAATTGCCTTGGACTGCACGGGCAACAAACGACTCCGGCGATACGCACCAGCAGCTGATCAAGGAATACCAGAAGTTTTACGCGCTGAAGCAAACCGGCAAGCTCGATAAAGAAACTAAAGCCATGCTGACTGCCGCTCCCACAGAAGCGTTTGACCGTATAGATGTGAATATGGAACGCCTGCGCTGGTTGCCACAAAATTTTGAAGACAGGTATGTGATCGTGAACGTGCCCATGATGGAACTGTTCCTGCGTAAGGATGGACAGGATGTGATGCATATGAATGTGGTAGTGGGCCGTCCGGAGCGTAAAACACCGTCGTTGGGCGCCGATATGGCCAACGTAGTCTTCAACCCGTCGTGGGGCGTGCCGCCAACTATCTTGAAAAAAGACGTGGCTCCCGGTGTGGCCAAGTCGGGTGCAGCATACCTTGCTAAAAAAGGCCTGGTTGTGTACAACAAAAGAGGAAAGCGGGTGAGCGCAGATGCCGTAACGGCTTCGAATGCAACGAGCTTCTCTTTCCGTCAGCCGCCGGGCGATCATAACGCCCTGGGTAATGTAAAATTCAACCTGCCCAACCGTTGGGATATATACCTGCATGATACCCCGCACCGGGAAGACTTTGAGAAGCCTTACCGTGCTATGAGTTCCGGTTGTATACGCGTGCAAAAACCACGCGAAATGGCGGAGTATATTTTAAACGTATTGGATGGTAAAAACTACGACCAGCAAAGGATAGAAGAGGTGGTGCGTACGCAATCTACCAAGTTTGTGAACCTGGAGAGAAAATTACCCGTACACATTGTTTACCTGACTGCTTTTGACAGTGATAACCAACGTGTACGGTTTGTAAAAGATATCTATGAGAAGGATGCCCAGGTGCTAAGCCTGTTGAAAGGCGGTAGCGGGCAACCGCAAGAGTCTGTAGCTAAGAACTAGTTCTTACATGGTAGCATTCGGAATAGTGCACTGCTTGTTCAACCACTGTGAATTAGCCAGGTAGTCCTTTTGCGGAGCATAAACGAATACCACACTTCCGTTCTTGATGGTGCCGATGAACTTAGGAGCCAGTGAGTTAGAAACTGCAGGACAACCCCAGCTACGACCCAGGCGTCCCATACCGGCAACAGCATCGTTGCTTACATAGTTGGCACCGTGTATCACTACAGCTCGAGACATAGCAGAATGATTATACCCCTGGTCTACACCACGCAGGCGCAGTGACGTACCGTGTTTACCAACATAAGTCTGGTCAGTTATATAAAAACCAAGACTACTCTGGTGCGACTGAGCTTTGTTCGAGAACTTAGTAGCATACAGGTCGCCTGAGCCTTGTCCATGGGCTACATAATCATTGATCAGTAGCTTTTTAGATGCCAGGTCGATCACCCAAAGGCGATGAGCGGTAGATGGCTTGGAAAAATCGACGATACTCAGGACATTTTTAGCTACCTGGCCTGCACTACGCAGATTCAAAAAGCCGGTATAAGCCTTCTTAAATACGTCAAACTCAAGTTTCTTACCGCCGAAATCGATCGAGTTGTAGACAGCAGAGATGTGTTGATCAATGGTCTGTACTTTATTAGTAACCGTTGTTGTAGCAGCGGTAACTGTTGCAGCAGTATTTGCGGCTACGGTCTTAGCAGTTGTAACATCGTTTTTGTTTTCATCAGCGGTTACATAAAACGAAAAGGCAGTTGTAAAGGCCACAGACATACACAGGATCAGCTTCTTCATACTCGTTCTGTTTTGATTTGGAATACATCGAAGATACGAAGAAGCAGGGGGGCTGCCAACGTATAACTGCTTGTTTAACTGTGTTTTAACACGCCACGGCAAGGTCCTTTATAAAGCCGGCCTTGAGGAAAAACAGCCACATATATGTATTGTTATATGCATATTGGGCAGGTTTATAGACAGTTTTCACAACCGTGTCTTTTTCGTACATTTGGCGGTCTTTTTCAAACGACATTATTATTGATTATGAAAGAAGTATATATCATATCAGCTGTTCGTACCCCTATGGGCAGCTGGGGCGGATCATTGAAAGATTTCTCTGCTACCAGGCTCGGCAGTATCGCTATCAAAGGTGCACTGGAAAAAGCAGGTGTTGCAGCCAGCGAAGTAAACGAAGTATTGATGGGCTGCGTACTGCAGGCCAACCTGGGACAAGCACCTGCACGCCAGGCTGCGCGTTTTGCGGGTATTCCTGACAACGTGCCTTGTACGACGATCAATAAGGTATGCGCCAGCGGTATGAAAGCCATCATGCAAGGTGCGCAAGCTATTATGCTGGGCGATGCTGATGTAGTGGTAGCCGGTGGGATGGAAAGCATGAGCAATGTGCCTTTCTACAGCGATACACTGCGCTGGGGTAACAAATACGGTAACGCATCTTTCATCGATGGCCTGGCTAAAGATGGTTTGACAGATGTGTACCATAACTATGCTATGGGTAATGCTGCTGAACTTTGCGCTAAAGAGTGCAACATCAGCCGCGAAGACCAGGATGCTTTTGCTATTGAAAGCTACAAGCGCAGCCAGGCTGCCGCCACTGCAGGCAAGTTCGATAACGAGATCGTTCCTGTTGAAATACCCCAGAAAAAAGGCGATGCGGTAAAATTCGCTAAGGACGAAGAGCCCTGGAACGTGAAGTTTGAGAAGATACCTGAACTGCGTCCTGCTTTCGTTAAAGACGGTACGGTAACTGCTGCTAACGCTTCTACCATGAACGACGGCGCTGCTGCACTGGTACTGATGAGCAAAGAGAAAGCAGAAGCACTGGGTGTAAAGCCTATCGCTAAAATTAGGGGCTACGCAGATGCTGAACAGGCGCCTGAGTGGTTCACTACTACACCTTCTGTAGCGGTGCCTAAAGCCGTTGAAAAAGCAGGTTTGAAAATGAGCGATATAAACTTCTTCGAGCTGAATGAAGCATTCAGCGTAGTAGGTATTGCCAACGCGCAGAAAATGGGCCTGAAGCCTGAGCAGGTGAACGTGAACGGTGGTGCTGTATCTCTGGGTCACCCGCTGGGTGCAAGCGGTGCGCGTATCATTACTACATTGGTGAACGTGCTGCAGCAGAACAACGCTAAATACGGCGCTGCAGGTATCTGCAACGGCGGTGGCGGTGCGAGCGCTGTGGTGATCGAGAAAATGTAATTACATTTAGTTTGATATTGAAAAGCCGCCATCCTTTGATGGCGGTTTTTTTATGTAGAGTATCTTAGCAATTAAACCAAGGCAAAACCACATCAAACCGAAGAGCTTGCCCTTTCTTGCAAATTTCGATGCTACATAAACCTGCCCTTTAACATTCTTCTCCGCCCGGTTTCACTAAATTTAGGGTATGAGAACTACCCTGGTCCTGGTACTCTTATTGGTTTGCAGTTTGCACAGTGTGCATGCGCAAAGCAAACTGCGTGGGCAGCCTGCAACGCTCGCGGAAACATTCCCCTACCTGGATAAGATATTTGCGGACGATACCACGAGATATGGTTTCATGACGCTGCCGGAATTTTATTTGCCCTTGCATTATGACATGTCGCTGGGCCTGTACATGCGCAATAACTGGTTAGCGGGCAACAGTAAACTGAAACGCTGGTTTATCAGCAATGGTGTCAATGATCCGGGTCACATGTCGACCATTATACTTACTTCCTTTCACCGGTACCTTAACCATGAGCCAATTGACCTTGGGGCGCAGATAAAGCAATTGCAGAACGCTGAACAAACCGTTGCCAAAAGAGTGGACACCATGCATTACATCTACGATTTTAAAGAAGCTCCCTCACAGGCATCGCTGCTGAAAAAGTTCCCTGTTGGCGAGACCATCATGATATATACTGCAGCCGAAAAACAAACGCGATCTACCCTGGAGTCTGCTTCGTTGCGCGCATTTGCTGTTGTCAGGGCGCATAAAGGCGAGGCGCTTTTATTTGAAATAACCCACATCGAAGAGCAGCCCGACGCAAAACCTATGAGGACCGTAGGGGAAATAGTTGAGGGATATCCTTCTGAAGTTTACCGGTTGCCGCCGCCAGGATGGAAATGGCAGTGATCCCGGCTGACTATGTAAAAACAAGCTCATCAATAACACCCCCGTGCACACCATATATTATATGGTGTTTTTCTTTTTGTTTTCTTTAACAGCCCTGCTTTAAACGTTTTGATACTGGCGAGGTCTAATCTCTTTATTGCGTTAATTCAGCTGATGAGCTTTAACAATACATACTCAACAACTGGCATAGTATTAGCACTAACGGAAGTTTATTATTCATCAACATAGAAAACGAACAAAACTAGAAGCATATGAAACAGATCATCACAACATTGGCGATAGCAGGTATGGCAGTGGTTGGCGTATCATGTAATACGTCTGCCGTTAAGGAAAAGCAAGCTGCTCTTGAAGCACAACAAAAGACTATTGATTCGATGAAGATCGAAATGGCAAAGAAACAAGTGATAGACTCGATGAACGAGGTAGCGCGTACACAGTTTGTGGTACCACAAATGGTAACACCTGTAGTGCAGCAGCAAGTAGCGAGCACGCCACGTAAGAGCACTGCAACTAAAAAACGCAGTACCTCACGCTCACGTTCTGTAGCGCGCACACGTACTACTCGTAGTAATGATACCTATAACGGTGGTTCTAACTCGGGTTCTAATAACTATCCTGTAGCGCAGACACAAACACAGCCTGTGTATACACCGGCTCCCGCGCCAGCACCGGCTCCCGTTCCGGAGAAGAAAGGCTGGAGTGCAAAAGCTAAAGGCGCAGTTATCGGTGCGGGTGTAGGTGCCATAGGTGGTGCTGTTATCAACAAGCAGAACAGGGCTAAAGGTGCAGTCATAGGTGGTATCATTGGTGCCGCAGGTGGTTTGGGTGCCGGAGCTATTATCGATAAGAAAAATGGTAGGTTAATAGGTAACTAAGTAGATTAGGTTATAAGAGTGTAACAGAGATAGGTCATAAGAGTGAGACGCCCGGCAATATGCCGGGCGTTTTTTTATTGTGTATTGTCGTTGGACTGTCGTTCCCGTATTGCTTTTACATTCTTGTTGCCAAACCTCCAGGTGATGGTACCTTGTACGCATCGGTGGTCATCGTAGTCGAACTGGTAAGTGTTGTTGTGCAGATTGCGGTATTTGTCCCACGAGGTACGTGTCGGATCGTTGATCTGCAGGTTAAGTGTTAGCCGCTTTTCAAAAAATAATGCACGCACACCACCCCAGAACATATAGTTGGCATAAGTGAGGTTGAAACCCTCTTGTTCATCAGAGCCATAATAAAAGCCAAGTTCTGCTACCAGCGTTTGCGCCTTGTTCAGCGAAAACGTATTGAATATATCCACCTCCCAGGAAGGCAGGTTGAAATTGTTAGAGGTATTGAAATAATCAGAACGGAACGATTTGCGGTAACTACTTAGTGTTATCGTGTTCTCCCACCAGTCAGTAAAGTTGTTGGTTGCATTTAATGACACTCCGAATGCGGTTTCTGTGCCTGAATTGGCATAGGTAAAGAAGAAGGAGTTATTGGTAGAATCCGTCTGTGCTATCCATGATTGCATCTCATTCACCCGCTGTGCATACAAGGCCACGGTGTAATGCGAGAGCAGGGTGTATCCCAGTTCCACATTATGACTGAATGACGGTTGGAGAAAAGGGTTTCCCATCTCATACGACACCGGTGTAAGATATACACGAAAAGGATTTCTCTGCGAGTACTGCGGGCGTTCTATGCGCCTGCTGTAGTTGATGTTGATAGCATGTTTATCGCTGGGCGAATAAAGCAGGTATGCTGTCGGGAATAACCTGGCATATTTGGTAGCGGTTACATGATCGATGGTGTGCGAAATACCTTTTGTTTGTGTGTACTCTGCACGCAGGCCCAGTTGTGCTTCCCATTTGTCCCACTTCTTTTTTGCGCTAGTGTAAAGCGCCTGTGTATTCTCGTAATAGTCAAACTCATTGCTCTTCGCTGTGTCCTTTACATATTCGCTTTTGTACAGGTCGCTGAAAATATTGTCGCTGAGATTGTACAGCCACGACGCTTTGGCGCCAAAGCTCCATTCTGCAAATGGCGTCGGCCAGACAATATCTGTTTTTGCATCGGCGTAGTTGGCATCGAGTACTCCTGTTGTTCGGCTGGTGCCGGGGGCGTTGATGCTTGCGCCGTCGCTGAGAAAGCTCTGATTATGTATATCGCGACGCCTGTCAGAGGGGCGGCCGAAATGCTCGAAATCAAAGCTCAGTTTTTTGCCACCGCTGTCAATTTTCCATTCATAGTTCAGGTGGATCA